>NZ_DAIQAX010000003.1:0-25705 GCF_036781485.1 Thermocrinis sp. | reverse complement strand
TCTATCTCAATGCCTAAAAGTTCAGAGCGCACTTTTCCCTTGGCCTTTGCGTGGCAGATAAGCTTAAAGCCATCCTCTGAGTTTGCGTATATTTCAAAGCTTTTTCTCTTTGGATCCACTATCCAATATTCCTTTACACCAACCCTTTCATAAACATCTTTTTTCTCTGTAAGGTCATAATAGGCAGTGGAAGGAGAAAGGATCTCCACCACCACATCGGGTGCTCCAAATATGCCCCTTTCTTCTATCCTTGCTTTGCTGTCTTTTAAAACAACCACTAAATCTGGCTGAAAAGCATTCTCCTCGTCAAGATATACATCTATGGGAGAAGCGAGCACCTCTCCCTTTGAAATTTTCTTTATAAAACCGTAGAGGATGGAGGCAAGAGCTATTGAAACCTTTTGATGACTATATCCTGGTGCAGGGCTCATAACAAGTTCTCCCTCAATTAGTTGGTAATGGGCCCCTTCAGGAAGCTCCATGTAGTCTTTTACTGTTTTCTTTGTTCCTATCATGGCTTATACCTTAGAACATCTACCCATCTTTCCTTTATATAATCTAATGGCTCTATCTCAAACTGTGGATAGGTTTCTGGCGTTTGATCTTCTGCTTTATAGACCTTTACCTTTGTATCAAACCATGCCAAGTGTCCTGTGATGGGATCTCCGTAGAAGACCTCCCTTCCTCCAATGTTGATGCTGTGAGGTATCACATGGTTCAGCAGAAAGCCCTGATGTCCTTCCTCTGCTTCGGGCTTTAAACCCCAAGCGCCTTTCATTTTGCCTATGGCGTTCCAAGTCCAAACTGAATTGGGTTCTGTGGTGTTTGTTAGGAACGCCTGACACTTAACCTTTCCTATCCTTGACTCAACCCAAACCCAGTCTAAGTGATTTATGCCTAACTTTTGGGCTGTTTTTGGATTTATGTAGAGGTAGTTCCTTGTGGAGATTTGCCTTAGCCATGCGTTTTGAGAATCCCAAGAATGATACATCCATTGGGGCCTTTGGGTAAAGGCGTAAAGTGGATAGTCCTTTCCAGAAACCTCTTCTTCAAACGGGGGATACCAGAAAGGAAGGGGGTCAAAGTATTTGATAAGTCTCTCTCTAAGGATCGGATCATTTGGTGGTTGATTTTTGCCTTCCCAAAGTCCCTGACCTGCAAGTCTAAAGGTTTGGAGCGCTTCTAAGTAGAAGTTAAACACAATAGGTGCAACTTTCTTCAAAAATCCTGCGCCAACTGCCCATTCCTGGTAGTCCTTATTTACGTGTCTGTAATAGCGCATATTGTCCGCAAGCTTGTAGTAGAAAAACCCTTTGTTTTTAATATACATCTCCAGCTGTTTTGGATTTGGCTCTCCCACAAAGTGTCTGTCTCCGTTTTTACCCCTCCATCCCGCAAGGGCACCCACACCCGGTCTTATCTGCCAGTTTATAAGAAAATCCTTAAAGTCCTTGTATTTTCTTGAACCGTCTGGATTTACAAAGCCGGGAAGTTTCAGCCTTGAGCCAAGTTCTACCATTACATCTCCCCAACCCATTACATCGTAGCCGTTTTGCTTAGGATCCACGATGGGATGTCTGAGTGCATCTACTGGACCATCTACCGCAGAGGGTGGTCTATCAAGCAAAGATAAGGCAAACCATTGTTCAAGGTATGTGGCATCTGGCAAGACTAAATCCGAATAGGCCACTTGTTCGCTGTAGAAGGCGTCTATGGTAATGATCTTTGGTATTATGTAGTTGCCCGCAGGGTCCGTGGCAGTCAGTGCTTCTATGATGTATGGAATGTTCTGGGATGAGTTCCAAGCCATGTTTGCCATGTAGATCATCAAAACTTCTATTCCGTAAGGGTTTTGCTGATAGGCTGCAGGGATCACGTTATGAATTAATCCGTGAGCTGTCATTGGGAACCACCAGCTGTAAGCCCAGTCTATTCTTACTGGGTTTCCTTTCTCATCCACCAAAAGGTCATCTGGGTTTTGAACATAACCAAGGTGAGGTCCAGGGTAAATTTCTCCGTATTTTATCTCGTCTGGCTTTGTGATTTTGTAAGGTTTGGGAAGATCTTCTATGTGTTTTGGATAGGGAGGTTTATTGAGAAATCCTCCGGGCACATCCACCACACCCAACATCATCATCAGAAGGAATACAGTCCTTGCGGTTTGAAAGCCGTTGGTGTGGGAAGCTATACCCCTCATAATATGGAAGGATACGGGCCTTCCAACAACCTTTTTGTGCTTTCTTCCCCAAACGTCGGTCCATTCGATGGGAAGCTCTATAGGATGATACAACGCTATGGTGCCCATCTCTTTGGCTATTCGCTCTATGTCCTTTGCAGAAATGCCTGTTATCTTTTCTACCTTTTCTGGCGAATAATCTTTTACGAGCCTTTCCGCAAATATGTCAAAGGCTGGTCTTACTGTGTAGCCCTCTGGTGTTTTGAACTCTCCTATAAAAGCAGGATCCAAATCCTCTGGCATTATCCTGTCTGCTGGCTTAAAGCTCTGACTTTTCTTGTCAAAGACCATTGGCTTTCCTTCTTGGTTTCTGTAAAAGAGTCCATCCTTTGAGGTTCCTGGTGCTTGAATTACAAGCCAGCTTGCGTTGGTGTATTCTTTAAGAAACTCCCAATTCACCAAGTTATACTTAAACAGCACGTGCATTAAACCAAGGAAAAAGGCTCCGTCTGTTCCAGGTTTTATTGGCACCCACTCGTCTGCCACCGCACCGTAGCCCCATCTAACCGGATTTACCACCACAAACTTTCCGCCTTTGCGCTTCATTTCCTGAATGCCGAGCTTAAACGGATTGGAAGAGTGGTCTTCTGCCACACCCACCAGCATAAAGTATTTAGTGTTTTCAAAGTCTGCTTCTCCAAATTCCCAAAAGGAACCACCTATGGAGTAAAGACCTGCGGCGGCGATATTTACAGAGCAAAATCCACCGTGAGCTGCCCAATTGACAGTCCCCAACTGGCTTGCAAACCAGCTGTTTATCTGTTGCATTTGATCCCTTCCGGTAAAGAAGGCTATTTTGTATGGTCCCTTTTTACGAGCTTCCTCTAACCACTGCGTTGCTATTTGCAGTGCCTCTTCCCACTCTATTTCCTTGAACTGTCCAGAACCCCTTGGACCTACCCTAAGCAGAGGCTTTCTGAGCCTTGCAGGGCTGTATTCTTTCATAATGCCAGAAGAACCTTTGGCACACAGAACACCCTTGTTAGTGGGATGCACATCGTTCCCCTTTATGTAAGTAACTTTGTTGTTTCTGACGTATACCTCTATCCCACACCTGCAGGCACACATATAACAGGTGCTGTATGCTTTCCTATCGTAAAAACTTCCACCTATCTCCATGGGAAACCTCCTATTAAAAAGTTTAAGAATTTGCTCCCATTTTCAATTTCAACCTTCTTATACTTTTATAAGGTTATCTTATATAAACGATAAGTAAAGCTTATAAGCTAATTATTTGAGAGCTTATATTTAACACCTTGCACATGTTCATCTACATTGTAGCCACAGGGAATGTTCAGAAAAGGCTCTTGCTTGCCAGTGCAAAGAACATAAAGGAAGTGTTTAGTTTTGACGTAAGAATATCGGACGTGCCTGTATATTATCGTGATGCTTACGATCCAAACAGGGGGCAGTTCATCGCAAGCAAAATCCTAAACCGCATGAAGGTAGTTGAGCTGCCAAACATGCTAAAGCTTGTAGGTATTACGGACGTTGATATCTACGAAGATAACTTAAACTTTGTCTTTGGCATTGGTGAGTTAGATGGAAGGTGCGCCCTTGTTAGCACATACAGGCTTTTTCACAAGGACGAAAGGGTTTTCTTTGAAAGGGTGTTTAAGGAGATAAACCACGAGCTGGGACACACCTTTGGTCTTTTGCACTGTAAAACCCCCGGGTGTGTGATGAACTTCTCCAACTCGGTCTTTGAAGTAGACCAAAAGAGTAAAAACTTCTGCCTAAAGTGCAAAAGTAAGCTCTAAGCTACGGGATACTTACCTTCTACAAAGCCTCTCCAAACTTCTGGCATCAGGTCCAGCTCCTCTTGAGCTATACGCTTTGCCAAATCTTCTATACTCTTTAAGTCCCTTTTTGTCCTTACCTTTACGTCCAAAACCTGAGGCTCGTTTATTGGCTTTCCTATTTGGGAAACTATATAGCAGTACGCTTCTTCTACCTCTTCAATTTCCTCAACAACCCTTCTGCTTATTTTGTTTGCCACCGTGTTGTAAATTTTGCCTATGTGGGATATGGGGTTTTTGCCCGCTGCCGCTTCCAAACTCATAGGTCTGTATGGGGTAATCAATCCATTGACCCTGTTTCCCCTACCCACCTGCCCGTCATCTCCGTGCTCTGCAGAAGTCCCCGTTACTGTTATATAGACACTCTCATTTTCCCTGCTGTCTGCAGTGTTTATAAATAGCTCTACCTCCTTACCTATGACGTCCTGAACGTGCTCTTTAGTTTTTTGCATTATTTCTTCCTTCTTCTGAAAGTATTCATCAATGTTTTTTATGTATTTACTTACAAAAGCGAGTGCCACTGTAAGCCTTATTCTTTCTCCTATTCTGACCCCCATAACCTTTATATCCTCTCCTATCTCTGGATAGGAGTTCTTTATGTGCTCAGAGTTTAGAAAGGTCTCAGTTTCATAAACTGCCCTTTCTAAGGTATCTAAAGGTGCAAAACCCACACCGAAGGAGGTATCGTTTGCTAAGGGAATTTCTCCTTTTCTCTGAAACCTCTCAAAAAGCTCCACTAAATCCTTGCTACCGGGCCTTATTTTCGGGTAGATTCTTACATGCTTCTCCGCATCAATATTCCTCAGATGCTTTTTTATCCACTCCTTTGCAGTGTTTATCACAAACTCATCTACATTATCAAGCTTTTTCCCATCTTTTTCCAGAATGGCTCTACCTACTAAGTGTATTTCAATAGGCTCTACTATTTCCCCTCCGCCAAAGCGCACGTTTGCCACTCCTCCAACTAACAAAGCCTTGTCCACATTGTGATGCATAATTGCGCCAAAGTTTTCTAAATACCATTTGCAGAGTTCCTTAGATAGGTTTTCTGCCAAGTAGTCGCATACAGTGTCTGGATGACCTATCCCTTTCCTTTCCACTATTTCTGCAGGTTGAGCATAGACAGGTTCAAAGGTCATGGGTGTAATCACTATGTTTTTCAACGCTCCACCTCCTAAGATTGTGGATGAGCTACTATTATAATTGTAATTGAAAAAAATCTATTATGATATTGCTATGCACATAGAGGACCTTAGGAATACCGCTTGGGAGTTCAACAGCAGGCTCAAGTTTGTAATGTCCCGTGGAGAAATTATAACGGAAGAATACGAGCCAGTTGTAAAAGAGATAATAAATAGGGTTAAAGAGGAAGGCAACAAAGCACTCTTGGAATTCACCAAAAAGTTTGACGGGGAAGAGATAAAAGAAGAAGACTTGGAAGTGCCATACGAAGAGCTTGAAAAAGCTTACGAAGAGATTGAGCCTGAAGTTAGA
This sequence comes from Thermocrinis sp., assembly GCF_036781485.1. Lineage (NCBI taxonomy): Bacteria > Pseudomonadati > Aquificota > Aquificia > Aquificales > Aquificaceae > Thermocrinis > Thermocrinis sp. The sequence goes on along the minus strand of NZ_DAIQAX010000003.1, from coordinate 20,176 downwards.
CAGGCTTTGGAGATCGCCCATGGGAGGATAAAGAGGTTTCACGAAAAGCAGTTAGAAAACTCCTTTATAACAGAAGAGGAAGGCATACTTCTTGGAATTAGGGTTATCCCTCTGGAAAAAGTGGGTATATATGTGCCGGGGGGAAAGGCAGTCTATCCATCTACCGTTCTTATGAACTCTGTGCCTGCGGTAGTAGCTGGAGTGAAGGAGATCATTATGGTATCTCCCAAGCCTAACAAATACACCTTAGCTGCAGGGTTTATAGCCGGCGTAAGCAGAGTCTTTAGAGTAGGAGGGGCGCAAGCTATAGCAGCCCTTGCTTATGGGACTGAAAGTCTGCCAAAGGTTGATAAGATTGTTGGTCCGGGCAATATATACGTTACCTTAGCCAAAAAGCTACTCTTTGGAGTGGTGGATATAGACATGATCGCAGGTCCTTCTGAGGTGCTCGTGATCTCCGATGGGACGGTAGATCCTAAGTGGATAGCTTGGGATTTGTTGTCTCAGGCGGAGCACGACGAACTATCTGGAGCATTCTTGATTACAACAGACGAAAAGCACGCCATGCAGGTTGTAGAAAAACTAAAGGAGATTATGGAGGACTTTCCGAGAAAGGACATAGCCCAAAAGTCCATAGGAAGATTTGGGACGGTGTTTCTAGTGGAGAACCTTGATCAAGCCTGTGAAGTGGCAAACTACATAGCACCCGAGCATTTGGAGCTTATGGTAAAAGATCCCTTCTCTCTTTTGCCTAAGATAAAACACGCAGGAGCTGTGTTTTTAGGTGCCTACAGCACAGAACCCTTAGGAGACTATCTTTTAGGACCAAACCACACACTTCCGACAGGGCGCACCGCAAGGTTTTTCTCTCCCCTTGGTGTGTATGACTTTGTCAAAAGAAGCTCGGTTATGTACGTTTCCAAAGAAGGGTTTGAGAGATTGGCAGATCATGCCCAACATATAGCCAAAGCAGAAGGGCTACTTGCACACTACGAAGCGGTGCGCATCAGAAGAGAATTGCCATGAAGATCTACTTAGCCATAGCCCTGTGCTTTGTACTCTCTTGCGCTCCAGTGCTTTGCCGGATGGACCCCACCGTTGCGTTTAACTACTCAGAAGACAAAGCCCCGCAAAAATACACAAGCTTTATATACGTATCCTACGGAGCAGTGAAGATTCCTCTGAAACTGGAAAAGGACAACAGCAAATACACCATTCAAGGTCCCAAAATCCCCGGCCTGTCTTTTGACAAAAAGGGCCTTTGTGCCAATGGTGTATGCTTAGATCTACCCTTCGGACCAGACGGAATAATCTTTGGTGCGCTATTGACTGGTGAGGAGAAGATTTCCTGCTCTTCTGAAGGAATAATCCTAAGTAGAGAAGTGGGGGATTATCTGATAAGGCACTACTTTAAAGATGCACAACTGAGCAAAGTAGAAATACTAGACAAGAGAAAGGAAAGACTGATCACTTTGGACTACAGTTTTAGAACTAAGGATGGCTATTACAAAAGGGTGAAGGTAAGCGTTGAAGACTTTAGCTTTACAATAAACATAGAGGAGGTGAGTTTTTAGTGTTTCCCGTTTTGTTTGAAGTCTTTGGGATAAAGATATACACTTATGGCGTTTTGGTAGCAACAGGAGTATTTTTGGCTTACTTTCTGCTTTTGAGATTAGGAAAAAGGGAAGGGCTGAATACAAACCACATAGAAAATACTATGCTTCTAGCCTTAATCTTTGGCATAGTGGTTTCAAGGATAACTTACATCGTGGAGCATCCAGAGCAAATAAAGAGCATAACCGATGTATTTGCCATATGGCATGGAGGTCTTACTTTCTTTGGTGGTTTAATTGGTGGTATTGTAGGTGCTTTAATAGGTATATACAGATACAGGTTTCCAATTTGGAAGACAGCAGACCTAAGCGTGATAGCGGTAGCAATAGCTCACAGCATAGGAAGACTTGGCTGCACCTCTGCGGGTTGTTGTTATGGCAAACCCTTTTTGGCAGAAGACATAAATCCGGGCATACACTTTTCGGATAAGTTTCCCTTTTTTTATGTGGTCTTTCCAGAGGGGGCGGTTGCACCGCCTTACATTCCCCTTTATCCCACTCAGCTTATGGAGTTTTTAGGACTGCTTGCTATTTTTTTCATACTGCTATTTTTTTACAGGCGAAAACCCTTTGACGGTTTTGTATTTGCCCTATACATGCTACTTTATGGAGCTCTGAGGTTTTTCTTAGAATTCTACAGAGGCGTCACTCCACCCATACAGCCCATAGGGCTTACTTGGAATCAACTCGTTTCAATTTTTATGGTTATCAGCTCAGTAGCGTTTATGGTAATGCTCGGCTATGAGAGAAAGGCTAAGAAGGCTTGAAGAACTACTTGCTGACCCCTTCAATCCTGAAAAAGCATTGTCTGAGCTTCAGAAAATTTTGGATGAGCTTCCCAAGCTTTAAAAGGATGATCTGGAAGAGCTTCAGAAGGAACTTCCCAAGATTAAAAGGTATGTAGAGAAAAACTTTAGCATAGCCCTTGGTTGGTTAGAAGACCTTCCAAAAAGGCTAAGGTTTGAAAGGAGAGTATGACGTTTATTGCGCTTCTTCTGCTGATAAGTTTTGTATTTTCTTTAGAAAGAGAAACCACAACAAAACAGGCACTTGAGTTAATTCCACAGATGGCGGACTTGAGAAGCTTTCCCACCCATATTGAAAGGGAAAAACTAAAGGCTTGGATATTGGAAGATGCCTATCCAAACGGAAAACTCTATCTGAATGAGGTCCCCCTTAAGGATAAGCTCTTGGAAAAACTGTATAAAAATGCTAACGTGGAGGAAATACCCGAAAAGGTTGATGTGGCATACGGACTCACACTAAGAAGAACAGATTTAAAGCTTCTACCCACAGAGGCAGTAGTTCATAAAGGAAATCCTGAGATAGACTACAATCAGTACAGTGCTTTAGATCCTTTTACCCCATTGGTGGTAATGTATCAATCAAAAGATGGAGAGTGGTTTTTCATTCAGAGCACCTTTTTGCGAGGCTGGGTTAGAAAAAAAGACGTAGAGCTCATCAGTAGGGAAAGATTTCTTAAACTCTTTGAACTACCCTTTTTGGTAGTTATAAAACCCGAGCTTAGGGTGGAAGATTTAACCTACAGTATGGGAGCAAAAATTCCCTACGTGGGAAGCAAAAAAGAAGAATACTTAGTGCTTACACCGAAAGGAGAAATTCGGCGAGTGAGCAAAGATGGCTTAATTGAAGGCTTTTGGAATTTCTCTGAAGATAGAGCAAAGTATCTTTTGGAAAGCCTTCTCGGACTTCCCTACCAGTGGGGTGGCTACTATGACTGTTCTGCCTTGGTTAGAGCCTTCTTTGGAGTGTTTGGGATTGAAATGCCGAGAAATTCTTATCAGCAAGCTCTTGTAGGGGACGAGGTCAAAGTAGATTTCAAAAGTTATGAAGAATTTAAACAGCTATTAAAAGAACTACCACCCTACAGAACCCTACTTTACATGAAGGGACACGTAATGATCTTTGGGGGTTTTGAAGGAGAAGACGTGGTTATCTACCACGCAGTTTATTCCATAAAAAAAGACGATGGTCAGAAAATCTATCCAAAGGCTGTGGTCAAAAACCTTCTTGAAAGGGACGCACTGAAAAACTTGCACCGCAGAATAATAGCGATAAGAGTCTTAAAATAGAAAGCATGCTTCTTTTAAAGAGTCTTGAGGGTGAAAAGATAGAGAGGTTTCCTGTTTGGCTTATGCGTCAAGCGGGCAGATATATGCCCCAATACCGTCAGCTGAGGGAAAAGGAAAAGGACTTTCTAAGTTTTTGCAAAAACGTAGATCTTGCGGTAAAGGTATCCTTACTTCCCTTAGAACTTCTTGGAGTTGATGCAGTAATAATATTTTCCGACATTTTGGTGCCTTTGGAGCCTATGGGTATAAAGGTAAGGTTTGAAGAGGGGGAAGGTCCAAAGCTGGAGTGGGACCAAAGGGTGGATGGGCTTAAAAGGATAACAAGCAAAGATACGGAGTTCGTCAATGAGATAGTAAAAGGTGTGAAAGCCACACAAAAGGAAGTGCCGGTAATAGGTTTTTGTGGTGCTCCTTGGACTCTGTTTGCCTATGCGGTGGAAGGTAAAGGCAATACAGACTTCAAAAAGGCAAAGCTATTTATGTGGCAGAGGGAAGAGGAATATCGTAAATTCCTACGCTTGCTCTCTGATAACTTGGTGGAATACCTTAAGGGGCAGGTGGGAGCTGGTGCGGACTTGGTGCAGGTCTTTGACAGTTGGCTTATGCACATGTCTTACGAAAACCTTAAGGACTATGCCCTTCTTTTGAAGGACTTTTTCCACAGGCTAAAGCAAGAGCTAAATGTTCCGGTGATATACTTTTACAGAGGATCGGGAGAGTATTTGGAGGTTTTAAAGGACCTTCCAGTTTCTGCTTTCTCAGTGGATTGGACTGTGGATATGCTTGGATGGATGGAGAGGGACGCAAGAGCCTTTCAGGGCAATCTTGATCCATCGGTGCTATACTGCGAGGAGGAAGTATTACAGAGAAAGGTTGTGGAGCTTTTGGAAAAAATTCCAAGAAGGACAAAATACGTATTTAACTTAGGTCATGGGCTTTCCCCCGATATGGAGCTCAGTAAGGTAAGACTTCTTGTGGATACGGTTAAAAGCTACAGGTTAGTATGATAAGGGAAGGAAATGTTCTACTAAATGTTGAAATTCCAGAAATAATCTCTTCAGACATGCCCGTGTTCTATAACCCAGCCATGGTAGTAAACAGGGACATCAGTCTTCTGATAGTAAGTGCGATGGAAGGAGAAAATCTGGTAGTATGCGATCCTATGGGTGCCAGTGGAGTAAGGGTTCTGAGATTTCTCTTAGAAGTGCCCAAGGTATCTAAAGCTATATACAACGATATAAATCAAAGGGCTGTAGAAAACTTTAAGGAGAACTTAAGGCTAAACCAAATAGACCAAAGCAAGGTTGAGATACACTCAGAGGATGCTAGCCTGCTTATGAGGCGCCTTAGAAACTGCGACTATGTAGATGTAGATCCGTACGGTTCTCCCATTCCTTTCTTAGACTCTGCCGTCTTTCCGGTAAAGAGAGGAGGGATACTCTCTGTTACTGCTACGGATACGTCCGTGCTTTCTGGGACTTATCCAAGCACCTGCATAAGAAGGTATGCTAGCAAGCCCCTTTTGGAGTGTGAGTTTTACCACGAGGTAGGCATAAGGATACTAATAAAAAAGGTAGTGGAAGAGGGAGCAAAGCACGATTATGCTTTCAGACCAATTTTTTCCTACTCTTACAAGCACCACTTTAAGGTGTTCTTAATGAAAGATATTGGAGCCAAAAGGACAGACCAGGTAATTAAAAACATCGGCTATCTCCTTTACTGCGATAAGTGTCTTTATAGAGAAAGTGTGTCCCTTGAGAACATAAAAAGTTCCTGTCCCTTCTGCGGCAATAGACTTTTGATAGCTGGTCCTTTGTGGATAGGTGAACTCTGGGACAGAGAATTTTTACAAAAGGTTTGGTCGCTTAGGGGAAGTGTGGAGCTTTCTCAGGAAACTATCAAAATACTAAAGGCTATAAACGAGGAAGGCTACATAAACTCGGTAGGGTTTTACACTTTATCCGCCTTGGCTAAAGTTTTTAAAATACCAAACCTGCCACCAAAAGGCAGAATCTTAAAGCTTTTTGAAGGAAAGCAGACTCACTTTACGCCCCAGGGCTTTAGGACTTCTATTAGCCATGAAGAGTTTTTAAGGAGAGTGCAAAGTGTCTTACTCAGAGATAGTAGAGTTAATACTCAAGCTTAAAGGAGAAATTTTTCTGTCACCCAGGGAAAGGTGGTTCCTAAGGAGGCTGGAGCAGGATCAGTATCCTCTGAATGTGGTAAAAGAAGGGATAAAAAGATTTTACGCGAGCATTCCTCCCGAGAGAAGGCGGAAAACACCAGCATTTCTCGCTTTAAAACACATCCAGCAGGTGAGAAAAAGAAGCTTTTCAAAAACAGAAGTAGAAGATTGGCAAAGAAAGTTTGAAAAAAAGTTAGAAAAGATAGGGCAGTTTATTCCAGTGCCACAGGTTAAACCAAACAATAAAATAGAAGCGGAGGAGATATTGATGGATTTGGAAAAAAAGCTTTACAAACACCTTTGGGATAATCTGCCGGAGGAAGAGAAAAAAGAAATACTTAAAAAGTACGCACAGTTTAAACAGGACAAAACAGCACTTAGTTTCATGATAAAAGGGGAATTAAGAAAAAGGTTCAATCTTGAAATATTCTCTCTGTTCGTGGAAGAAAAATGAAGTTTGATGCAGTTGTAGTAGGTGGCGGTCCCGCAGGGGCCATGAGCGCCTACGAGCTTTCAAAAAGCGGGCTAAAGGTTTTGCTTATAGAGAAAAGTACACTTCCAAGATTTAAACTGTGCGCAGGATGTCTTTCTGCAAGGATAGAAAAACTCTTGCCTACAGGTTGGACCCATCTTATAAAGCACACTATAAAGGTGGGGACTCTTGGTTATGAAGGTAGAGAATTCTTTACTTTGCCTCACTCCAGCACCTTAGCTTACATAGTGGATAGGTCCGAGTTTGACTACTTTTTGGTAAAAAAAGCTTTGGAGGCTGGTGCTGAAGTTTGGGATGAATGTGAGTTTTTGGGACTTAACAAAGGTAAAAGGATAGAGGTTTTAACAAGTAGGGGAAAGGCAAAAGCAGAATTTTTAATAGGGGCGGATGGGTTTTATTCAAAGGTTGCAAAAGCTCTTGGTTATAAGAAAGATAAATTTTTTAGATCTTTGGAGTTTTTTTCTGAGACGGGTTTGGATCAGGAAGTGAGAATAGACATAGGGCTTGTGGAAAGGGGTTATGCGTGGGTTTTCCCAAACAGCGTGGGAATTGCCTCTGCCGGCAAGGATGATCTTTTGGAGATATTAAGAAATTACACAAAAAGATTGGGTTTGAAAGAAAACCCAAAGATACACGGCTGGCACATACCCTATTTGGAAAAAGAAGGGGACTTTCACAGTGGTAGTGAAAGGATCCTTTTGGTAGGAGATGCTTCCAATTGTGTAGATCCGTTGTTAGGGGAAGGAATTTACTATGCTGTTTACGGAGCAACCTTAGCCACAAGGGCAATTCTTGCCAATCCCTCCGACCCTGCCTTGGAATACAAAAGACTGTGCAAGCCTATGCTAAAGGATCTAATCTACGCTGGAAGGATTGCAAGGATAGCTTACCGATTTCAGAAATGGGCTTACAAATGGAGCAAAAAAGAAGCACTCAGAGCTTATTACAAACTTCTCACTGGAGAATATACCTACAAAAGTCTATTCTTCAAAGCCTGGCTAAGGCTTTTCCTGAGTTAAGGTTTCAAGCAAAACTGCCCGTCCGTTTTCCGTTGTGTATTCTTTACCCTTCTCCGCCTTGGCATATAACACGTATCCCAAAGCTAAACCCTTTCTGGATACCGATGTGATAATACCTATGTCCTTATCTCCCTCTAAAATCTTTTCCCCCTCCTTTACGTTTTGAACTTGGAATAGGGCTAAAGTTCTTGGCAGTCTTCCCTTGTAGTGTATCCTGGCTATGACTTCTTGACCTACATAACAGCCCTTTGTCAGGCTTATGGCGGTTTGTAAAAGACCTGCTTCCAAAGGAGAAAAACCATCTTTTAACTCTTTGCTTATCTTTGGTATAGATCTTTCTATCCTTAAGTCTTCAAACTCCTCTTCTGAGATCATTTCACTTTTTGGCAAAAGTTCCAAAAGATAATCTATTTTTCCAAAGACGTCAAATCCCTCTTGTCTAATCCTTATGGTATTGTTAGCTACAAAAATACCGTCCTTTTCAAAAAAACTTCCTTCCTGTGGAACTTGTCCAAAGGTTTTCTCTATCCACTCTTTACTGCCTTCTTCAAAGACGAAAAGGTGTCTATAACTCTCGGTAAGGTCCTGAAAATAGACCTTCAGAGAAAGCTTTAATCTTTCAAACTCAGCAATTATTTTGGCACTATCCCCTCCCGTATCCAAAATGTAGTGGTCTTCCATTTTATACACAAAAAAATCTTCAATGGGAAAGCCATTTTGCTTTAGCCAAAGGTTGTAGGTCAAAGTGTAAGGCTTCATACCCTTTATGTCGTTTGTTAAAAGATTATGGAGAAAGGCGGTGTGCTCTTCCTGAAAACCCTTAGGTAGCGTTTTCCCACTTTTACCAAAAACTTTAATTTTAGACCTTTTAAGAATCAGCCACTTCACTGTATTTCCTCCTCATCCTTCATCAGCTTATACACAAGGCTGTCTGTGAGGGCTATCCAGGATGCCTCTATTATGTTTTCTGAGACGCCCACCGTTCCCCACTTCCTTTTTCCGTCCGTTGATTCTATAAGCACTCGGACCTTTGCGGATGTTCCTTCAGATTCATTCACAATCCTAACCTTATAGTCTATGAGCTGAACTTCTTGTAAGTTTGGATAGAATTCTTCCAGGGCTTTTCTAAGGGCTTTGTCCAAAGCGCTAACTGGGCCGTTTCCTAAAGAAGCGGTGTGCTCTTTGACCCCTTCAACAACCAACCTCACTGTAGCCTCTGAAACTGGTAACTCATCCGTGCTCCTTTTAGCTATTAGGACTCTGTATGCGTCCAAGTCAAAGTAGTTCCGAACCAAACCAAAGTGTCTTTTACAGAGTAGCTCAAAAGAAGCTTCTGCAGCCTCAAAGTGATAACCTTCTTTCTCCAACTCTTTTATTTTCTCTACAAGCCTCAAAACCTCAGGGGACCTTTCATCTACCTCAATACCCATTTCTCTTAGCTTATACACTACGTTGCTCTTTCCAGATAGGTCAGAAACAGTTATCTTTCTTCTGTTTCCTACCAAGGAAGGGTCTATGTGTTCGTAAGTTCTACTTTCTTTCAACACTGCAGAGGCGTGCACTCCTGCTTTGTGAGCAAAGGCACTATCTCCCACGTAGGGCATGTTTCTCGGCACGGGTATATTGGAAATTTCCGCTACAAAGTGGGCCAATTCGGTAAGTTTTCTCAGGTTTTCTTCTGGAACAACAGAAAAGCCAAGCTTTAGCTGTAGGTTTGCAATCACAGAGCAGAGATTTGCGTTTCCAGTCCTTTCCCCTATACCGTTTATAGTGCCATGCACCTGTCTGGCTCCAGCTAAAACTGCCATAATAGAGTTTGACACCGCACAGTCCGAATCGTTATGCACATGAATACCAATCTTTGCCTCTGGAAAGACTTCTCTAACCTTTTTTGTTATCTCGTATATCTCATGAGGCAAGCATCCACCGTTTGTGTCGCACAGCACGATCCAGTCTGCACCCCCCTGAAGGGCATGCCTAAGGACTTCTAAAGCATAATTTGGGTTTCTTTTGTATCCGTCAAAGAAGTGTTCTGCATCAAAAATCACCTCTGGCACATGCCTTTTAAGATACTCCACCGTCTGGGCTATCATATCAAGGTTTTCTTCTAAACTTGTTTTGAGAGCCTCTAAAACGTGAAAATCCCAACTCTTACCAAAGATAGTAATGGTTTGAGCGGAAGACTTTATTAGATTTTCCACCTGCGGATCCTCTTCCACCCTTTTTCCGGGCCTTCTGGTGGCACCAAAGGCCACAATCTTTGACCTGTTTAACTTCACTTTTTTGAGCTTTTCAAAAAGAAGCGTATCCTTAGGATTTGATCCAGGCCAGCCACATTCTATGTAATCCACACCGAACTCATCCAGCTTAGAAATTATCCTCAGTTTATCCTCTATAGAAAAATTCACTCCTTCTGCTTGGGAGCCATCTCTCAAAGTAGTATCGTAAGCATAAACCTTTTCGCCCATAGTTATGAAAAGTTTAAGCAAACAATTTGCAAAAAGCAATTATTATTTATACTATACCTATGAGGTTATCCGTAGAGGCAAAACTTGGTGCTTTTGTATTAGCTGTAGCTTTGGCTTTTGCCTTTCTGATAATAACCTTTGGAGATATTCCTCTTTTTAGACCACCTACCAAAGAGTACGTGGTTTATTTCAAAGATGTGGCTGGACTGTCGGTTGGTGCGGAAGTTAGAGTGGCTGGTATAAAGAGCGGTAAAGTTAAGAGCATAAGTTTGGAAGGCGAAAGGGTCAAGGTGGTCTTTGAAGTAGCTAAGGATGTTGTCCTCTATAAAGATGCATCTGCTGAGATCGGCACACTTGGACTTATGGGCGATAAGTACCTTTCTATACATCCGGGTAGTTCCCAAGCTGGTGTCTTAAAGGAAGGCGGAGTTATAAGTCAAACCTTAGGCTATGCAGATACGGATAAATTGATAAAGGAGTTGACTATGGCATCAGAAGCAGTTAAGCTTCTTGCACAGAACTTCCAACTTATTCTCGCGGAAAACAGAGAAGATATTAAGCAAATTATGGAAAATCTAAGAATACTTACTTACAACCTTAACCAGATTACTGCAGAGAACAGGGATAATCTCAGAGTTGCCATATACTCAATAAAAGTTCTTTCTGATAACCTTAGCAGAACACTCCCTCAAACAATAGAAAACATAGATAGGCTTGCAATAACCTTAGAAAGCATCGCCTCCGAAAACAGACAAGATATAAAGCAAATAGTAAAAAATCTGAGGGAGATTTCAGAGGATACCAAAACTACTCTTCCCGAGTTAGTCAAAAATCTAAACGAACTTTCAAAGAATCTTAACTTGGTGGTTTCCGAAAACAGAGAAGATTTGCGATCCTTATCTAAAAACCTTGCAGAGGCCACTGAAAATCTGAACCTCATTCTTTCTAGAATTGAAAAAGGGGAGGGCACCATTGGAAAGTTGGTCAAAGATGAGGAACTATACAAAAATATAGCCTCCGCCACAAGAGTCTTCTCCCAGGCCGGAGAAGTGGCTAGAAGGACCAACTTTTACATAGGTTTTAGAGGAGAGATTTACAAAGACAACGAAGGCAAAGGAATACTTAGTATAAAAGTGCAACCAGACAATCAAAAATACTACTTGGCGGAGATAGTTGGTAATTCAAAGGGTAGAATAACCTATGAGGAAACAAGTAATGCGGGCACAATAACAAAAAAAGAATTTACTCCCCAATTTACGCTTCAATATGCGAGGATATTCCCCGTTTTTGGTAAAGAGACAGTATTTAGAGCTGGGTTGAAAGAGTCTGAAGGCGGTATAGGCTTTGACCTGATCTGGAATGAAAAGATCATGCTCTTTTCCGATTTTTGGGATTTTGGAAGGAAAGAAAATAACAAAAAGCTAAAGCCAAACCTCCAGGTTGGATTGCAATACAATGTAAAGGGTCCTTTGTATATAAGGGTGGGTGGTGATGACCTTCTTAATGAGAAGTTAAGGGGCGGAATGGCAGGAGTGGGAGTTTTATTTACGGATAATGACCTAAAGTACATCTTAGGCACATTAAGGTTACCACTTCCTTAAATTTAGATTATCCTAGCATTTTTCGTATTAAATTTTTATATGATGTTTGAAGCTCACATAGAAAAACTCTATCGCATCAACATGAATTTGAGAGAGGACGAGACTCTGCTTTTGATTACCGATGATACCAAACCCTATCTTGCTGACCTTTTGGAAGAGTTTTACCAAGTTGGTAAATTAATGTCTAAGAGAGTGAAGAAAATACAATACTCTTCTCTGGGGCAACACGGCAAAGAACCCCCTGAGGAAGTATGGATAGAAACCTTCGGTGAGTCTCCCATAGAGGAGCTAAAAAGGAGTGGTCTGTTTAGAAGAGTAATAAACAAGGAAAGTTATTCAGAGGAGGATGTTTTAAGCATACTCAAAAAACATGCCCAAGATTTACCCCACGTGATTATAGCCTTTCCTTACTATTCCACGACGCATACATTTTATAGAAAAGTTCTTACAAGGTACTTTGGAGTGAGGTACGCATCCATGCCCCTTTTTGAGCCAGAGATGTTTTACGGTCCTATGGATGTGGATTGGGAAGAGGTGGGTAGGGTTAGTAATCAGATAGCTGAAATTCTAACAGAAGGAGAATGGGTGGAGATAAAGGCAGATGGAACTCAGCTGGAGTTTTCTATAAAGGGAAGGCAAGCCATAGCAGATACAGGTCTGTTTCATAGACCTGGAGATTATGGTAACTTGCCTGCAGGAGAGTCCTTTATAGCACCTGTAGAAGACTCAGCTTATGGTAAGATGACTATTCTTTACGGACCAGACAGGCGTTTAGACAGTCCCATAACCTTCAAGTTCAAAGATGGTGCGGTGGAAGAGATAGAAGGCTTTGACCCATACGTTAAATATTTGGAAAAGGTATTCAAAGAACACGAAAGGGCAAGGACTATTGCGGAGCTGGGAGTGGGAACAAACCCTAAGGCAAAAAGGGTAGATAACGTCTTAGAATGCGAGAAGATATTGGGCACGGTGCATGTAGCCATAGGAGACAATCATACCTTTGGTGGTATTAACAAAGTGCCCTTTCACACAGATTATGTTATCTTTGAACCCACAGTAATGATAGGAGGAAAAGGATGGCAAAAACTTTTTCTGGAGAAGGGAAGATTAAGGATCTAAAAAACTTGCATCTTTTCGAGGACCTTTCTGAGAATGAACTGAAACAGGCTCTTCAGTATATGCAGGAAAAGAGTTTTAGAAAAGGTGAGTATCTATTTTTTGAAGAGGAAGCAGAACCTGGTATATACATACTTCTTGAGGGGTTAATAAAGCTTTTAAAGGAAACCCACGATGCTAGGATAGTAATAGTTCGACTTGTCTATCCAGGCGACATATTTGGTTGGATAGAATGGGGGAAGAAAACACCCAAAAATACTTACACAGCCAAAGCTATAACAGAATCAAAAGCCCTTTACATATCAAACAAAGATTTCATAAACTTAGCCATAAAACATCCCGCCATTGCTATTAAGATGACCTGTGAGGCTACCGCAACGCTGTTGAAAACATATGAAACTTTAAAGAGCATAGCTGGTGGTAAGGTAGAGGAGAGGATCGCAAAGGTTCTTTTAGAGATAGCGGATAGGATAGGTAAAAAGTATGAAGAAACTATAGTTATAGATGCTCCATTAACTAGAAACGATATAGCAGAAATGACTGGCACTACCGTGGAAACCACCATAAGGGTAATGAGTAAGTGGAAGAAGATGGGTATTATAAACACAGAAAGGGGTTTCATAGAAATACTTAAGCGTAGGGAGCTGGAAAGGTTATCTGTCTAATAAAAAAAAATTTGTTAAAATTTTAAAAATTTGTTAAAATTTTATGCCCCTATAAACACAAGGAGGTTTTGGATGAACGTAGAATTTGTAGGAAAGGCTGTACAATGGACTGATGCCATGAAAAGTTTTGTAGAGGGCAAGCTGGAGAGGTTTTCCAGACTTTTGAAAGAGGTAGAGGAAGATCAAGTGGAGGTTGTGATTACCCTATCCACATCCAGGGCAAAACAAAAAGACTATGCTGGTGAAAGCAGGCCTACAGTTTATAGGGTTGATTTGGATCTGTACTTAAAAACCTGGGGTGGTGGAGTTATTCACGCATGGGAGGAGGATATAGACGTATTTTCAGCACTGGATAAGGTGCTTGATGAAGCAGAAAGGCAGATAATAAAGCTAAAACAGAGAAGATTAGAGTACAGAAGGCGTGGTGCTAAAATAAAGGAAGAAGTTATAAGTGCTATAATCGCACCTTCAGAAGAGAAAGAAAGACCCACTATAATCGAGGAAGAGTTAGTAATAGAAAAACCAATGAGCGAAGAGGATGCCATACTTGAGATTCAGGAAAGTGGGGTCTATTTCCTACCTTTTATAGATGCTAAGACAGGGGAATTAAAAATTGCTTACAGAAAAAGAGGAGGAAGCTTTGGTATATTGAATACCAGGTGCAAGGGGGAATGACCCCCCGCTTTATTTTTAATTTAATTAATGTTAAGGGCACACTTCCTTTTCTTCTACTTTAACTAATTTACCATTTTGATAATAGCTGGTTTTTACTATTTTACATTTACCCTTTGATGCTACAGGTTCTGCATATACTCTTTCTTTACCATCTTCTGATCTGTATTCTACTGGCCTGTTTGCCATGGCCGCTTCCCTGGATGCCCTTTGAGCTATCTCGGTTATTGTCCCTCCTAAGATTGCACCTAAGGCTCCGCCAATGACAGCTCCTCTCCATCTGTTTTCTTTATCTATCAATACACCGGCTGCCGCTCCTACAGTACCGCCTACGGCTGCACCTTCGTAAGTTCTGGAGGAAGACACTTGACCACACGATATTACAGCTGCAGAAAATGTAGTAAATACTATCAATAAAGCTACTTTTCTCATGCTTTACCTCCTTTTAACAAAATATATTATAGTATAGGTTCTCCATTTCTTAGCCAACTTTGGAACCTTCTTTTACGTCTTTTTCTGGTGTTAGGATGGAAAGATGCTCTCCGTCAGAGGCAGCCAAGAGCATACCCTGAGAATCTACGCCGAATATCTTTCTAGGTTTTAGGTTGGCAAGCACTATTATTTTCTTTCCCAGAAGTTCTTCGGGTGAGTAGTGTTTGGCTATGCCAGCCACTATAGTTCTCTCTTGGTCTCCAAGGGATATTCTAAGTTTGAGAAGTTTTTCGGAGCCTTCTACTCTTTCTGCAGATATAACCCTTGCCACCCTTATGTCCAGCTTGATGAAATCCTCTAAACCAATTAGCTCCATGTTTTAAAATTTTAAAGCCATGTTGGAACATCTAATACAAAAAAATAGCAGTAAAATTCTTTTGGTCGTTCTTGATGGCATAGGTGGGCTTCCGGTAAAGGATGGAAAAACCGAATTGGAAATAGCTAATACTCCAAATTTGGACCAATTAGCTAAGGAGTCTGCCTTGGGTATGCACCTGCCGGTGGATTATGGGATAACTCCAGGTAGTGGTCCAGGCCATCTGGGAATATTTGGATATGACCCTGTGGAGTATCAGATAGGAAGGGGGATACTGGAAGCTTTGGGACTTGGGCTGACTGTAAGAGAAACAGATATAGCCATAAGGGGCAACTACGCCACTGTAGAATACCAGAATGGGCATGCCATAGTTAAAGACAGAAGGGCAGGAAGGATACCTACAGAAGAGAACAGAAGGATTACACAGAAGTTAAAGGAAAGCATAAGGTTTATAGATGATGTGGAGGTTTTTTTGGAAGCGGGTATGGAGCACAGGTTGGCTATAGTTTTAAGATTTCCTCAAGCCCTTCCAGAAAACAGCGCCCTTATAAACGATACCGATCCACAAAAAGAAGGTAGATCTCCCCTTGAACCAATAGGAAAAAACGAGCAGTCTTGGAGAGTAGCTGATGTGGTAAAAAAGTTTCTGCAAAGGGCTTCGGAAGTCTTAAGGGACGAGCCTAAGGCGAATTACATACTTTTGAGAGGCTTTTCTCAAAAACCTAAGCTCAAAAGCCTTGAGGAAAGGTTTGGACTGAAAGCATGCGCCATAGCGGTCTATCCAATGTACAAGGGATTAGCAAGTTTGGTGGGTATGGATGTGATAGATGTTCCAGGTCAGAGCATAGACGATCAGATAAGCGTGCTGAGAGAGTTATGGAAAGATTATGACTTTTTCTTCTTACACATCAAAAAGACAGACTCCTACGGAGAGGATGGAAACTGGGAGGGTAAGGTTAAGGTCATAGAAGAGTTTGACAGAAAACTACCACAGATTCTTGAACTAAAGCCGGATGTGCTGGTCATAACAGGGGACCACTCCACGCCTTCCGTTCTTAAAGGCCACTCGTGGCATCCTGTGCCAGTTCTTTTAAAGTCTCCCTATGTTCTTGGTATGACTTCCGGCAGATTTACCGAAAGGGAGTGTCTAAGGGGAGAGCTTGGTATCTTTCCAGCGAAGAAACTCATAAACCTTATGCTCGCTCATTCTTTAAAACTTTCTAAGTTTGGAGCGTAAAAGGAGCAGAACAAAGCTAACAAAGCTTGTGGCAAGTCCGGCAAGCAGCGCAAACTGATAATGAAGTATATACTCCAAAACCACCCAAACAGAGAAGCCAGAGAGCATGCTTGCTATGGCAGAGGTCTGATCAGAAACTTTAAAGTAAAGCGCTCCCACCATTGGGACAAAAAGAGAGACCAAGCTCAAAGCTGAAGAGCCTTCCACAAGCCTAAATATAGACTCACCTCCAAGGGCAAAGACTAAGGATACAGCTGTGATAAGAACTACGCTTAGCCTTGTTAGCCACAGAAAATATTTGTCTGGTAGGTTATTAAAGATCGGTCTAAGTAAATTCTCGCTCAGAATAGCCGCTGGAGCTAAAATCGCACTGCTTGCGGTGCTCATAATAGCAGAAAGCAGAGCTCCAAAGAACAGGATTTTTGTTATCTGGGATGTATGCTCCATGATCATGGTAGGAAGCATAAGCTGAGGGTCCACCTCAAGCAGGTTTGGATACTTAACCTTTGCAAAAATGGCTAAGAGCAGTGGAATTAGGGCTACCGTCAGATACATAAACCCTGCGCCTATGGATGAAAGAACAGCTACCCTCTCCGACCTTGAAGACATTACCCTCTGGAATACATCCTGCTGAGGTATGGAACCAAGCCCTATGGTTATAAGCCCGCTTATGAACAAAAGGATCTCTTCTAAGTTAAAGCTTGGGAAAAACTTGTAGTATTCGGGAGGCTGGGATGCAACTACCGGAACCACCTCAGAAAAGCCATTGGAAACCTCATAAAGCACAAAGACCAAGCCAAAAACTATAACCACAGTCTGTATAAAGTCCGTCAGAGATATAGCCCACATTCCTCCAAAAAAGGTGTATAAAAGCACCACAAAAGAACCAACCACTATGCCAGCACTTTGAGGTATCCCGATAGTAATGTGAAGCATGAGGCCTATGGCAACCATCTGGGCACCTATCCAGCCAAAGTAAGAGGCTATTAGCATAATACTTGCTACTATTTCTGCCTTTCTGCCATACTTTACTCTGTAGAAATCTCCAAAGGTCAGAAGGTTCATCCTATAAAGGGGTTTGGCAAAGAAAAGGCCCACGAGAACAAGACAAAGCGCTGCACCAAAAGGATCTGAAATAACGCCCCAGAGCCCCTCCTTTGCCATTACAGAAGAGGCACCCAAAACGGTTTCTGAACCAAACCAAGTGGCAAAGGCTACAAAGGTTGCCATATAAAAGGGAAGATTTCTGCCGGCAAGTAAGTAATCCTTTGAGTTTTTAACCAAAAGTTTGCCAGCCAGTATGCCTACCACCAAGGTAATAAGCATGTATAGGACTATGAAGAAGATTATCATCTTAGTCCAATTTTCCTAAGTATGCCAAAAGGGCAGTTATGGCTGCTGGCGTTATGCCGTCTATCCTACTAGCTTGTCCCACAGTCAAAGGTCTAAACTTCTTCAGCTTTTCCTTAGCTTCGTTGGTTAGCCCAGGAATACTATCGTAGTCTATGTCCTTTGGGATGGAGGTGTCCTCAAGTTTTTTTAGTTTTTCATTTAGCTTCCTTTCTCTTTCCAAATAAGGCTTATACTTCAGCTCAATCTCCACTTCTTCTGCAACATAAGGGTGATCTGGAATTTCTACACCAAAGTTCTTAAGGTCGTATATGGAATACTCGGAGGTGAGAAGCTGTGATAGGCTGTAAGGTCTCAAGTCCGAACCTATAGCTACAGAAACCCTGTGTTGCTCATAAAACTCAAGCCAAGACCTTATTTCCCTTTCAAGCTCTACAACAAGTTTGTATTGGCTTTCAGACAAAAGCCCCAGCTCCCTTCCCAACCTGGCAAGCCTGAGGATGGCGTTGTCTTGCCTTAGGTAAAGCCTGTATTCAGACCTTGAGGTAAAAAGTCTGTAGGGCTCCATAACACCCTTTGTGGTCAAATCATCCACCATAATCCCTATGTAGCTTTCGTCCCTTCTAAGGTATATGGGTTCTTTCCCAAAAGCTCTCAGGCAGGCGTTTATCCCACCCAAGATGCCCTGACCTGCCGCTTCTTCGTATCCGGTGGTGCCGTTGAAGTTGCCCGCATGAAAAAGCCCTCTAATCTTCTTTGTTTCCAACGTGGGATAAAGCTCAGTAGGTGGAACTATATCATACTCTATAGCATAGGCAGGTCTTATAAGCTCTACTTTTTCCAAACCAGGTATGGATCTATACATCTCCCACTGAACTTCTTCTGGCAAAGAAGTAGACAGACCGTTTGGATAAATCTCTATCGTATCCCAACCTTCTGGTTCTAAGAATATCTGATGCCTGTCTTTGTCTGGAAACTTTACCACCTTGTCCTCTATGGAAGGACAATACCTTGGACCAATACCCTTGATGAGCCCGCCGTAGAGGGCTGTTCTATGCAAATTCTTTCTGATTATCTCGTGAGTTTTTGGAGTGGTGTAGGTTATCCAGCAAACCGCTTGCTTTTTACCCTTTTCAAACCAGTATGTACCCACAGGCTCTGTCCAGAAGGAAAATTTAGGTGGCGGATCATCTCCCGGTGCTATCTCAAGGTTGGAAAAGTCTATGGTCCTTCTGTCAAGCCTTGCGGGCGTGCCCGTTTTGAACCTCAATAGAGGAAAACCGTGTCTTCTATAAAACTCAGAGAGCCCAGTAGAGTTTGGTTCCCAAGCCCTGCCTGCGGGAAAGGTCTTGTCCCCTATGTATATAAGACCGTTCAGGAAAGTTCCCGTGGTGACCACCACAGCCTTTACCTTATACTCAAGCCCAAGCCTTGTCTTTACAGCTACCACCTTTCCGTCTTCTACCACAATGTCCACCACTTCGTCCTGCTTTATGTGTAAGTTCTCTTGATTTTCGCAAACCTTTTTCATGTATTCCCTGTAAGCTTTTTTGTCCGCCTGCGCCCTGGGAGACCAAACCGCCTTCCCTTTTCTGGTATTTAACATCTTAAACTGTATACCAGTGTGGTCTATAGCCTTTCCCATCTCCCCACCAAGCGCATCTATTTCTCTTACCACTATGCCCTTTGCCACGCCTCCTATGGCTGGATTGCAGGACATCTGGCCTATAGTGTCTGCGTTTAGTACGAACATGACCGTCCTTGCACCCATACGAGCAGAAGCCAAAGCAGCCTCTATACCCGCATGACCCCCACCTATCACAGCCACATCAAACTCATCCACCAGCATGGGAATAAAATATATATTAGATGAAAGTTGAAGAACTTAACCAAAAACAGAAAGAGTTTTTAAAGACGGTTTTTGAATTAGAGGAGCTTCCCTTAGATCAGGAGCTTGAAAAGCTTTTAAGCTCAAAAGGATGTAAGCTTTACCAATGCTTAGGCTGTGGCAAGCTGATCTTTCATGATAACTACGAGTTTTGGAACCTGTCCGATTGTTGCGACGATAACTCTAAGCTTGTGGATGGAGGGCTTCTTTGCGAGGTGTGCTATGGGAGAAGTGCGCAGAACATGAAAGATTGGATATTCTTCAAGCCTACCTATTTAAAAGCGGTGGAATTTAAGGGAAATATAAATGCCTCAGATAAAGAACTTTGAAGAAGTAAGGGAGTTTATAAAAAGCACCTCTGAAAGAACCGCCGTATACGTTGGATGCGACTCTCGTCAGGTAAACGACAGCACAGTTTTTGTCACCGTAGTGGTAGTCCATATAGACTCCTGTAGGGGAGCAAAGGTTTTCTGGAAGACTGAAAGAGTAAAGCGCATACGGTCACTAAGACAAAGGCTTATGGAAGAGGTCAGCAGGGCTGTCTATACTGCCCTGGAACTTATAGATGTGGTGGGCAACAGGCCCTTTGAAGTCCATCTTGATATAAATCCAAACCCACAGCACAACTCGTCCATAATTTTGAAGGAAGCAATCGGTTTTGTTTTAGCTCAAGGACTAAAACCCGTAGTGAAACCCAAATCAATAGCTGCGTCTTCTGTGGCAGATTATATAACAGGTAAGTGTTAAAGAGCTTTCTTTACCCTCTCCTCTTTTTCCACTATATCTGTTATCTTTACTCCGAATTTGTCCTCTACCACTACTATTTCACCCCTAGCTACAAGTTTGCCGTTTACCTTAGACTAGCTAAGTCTTCACTTTTTTCCTTCTCCATATTCAATAATTATAACCCTTCAATACGTCGGGTGAGAAATTAGGGAAGGGGCAAAACCTCTTGTTAAAAAGCTTTG
>NZ_DAIQAX010000002.1:71481-162758 GCF_036781485.1 Thermocrinis sp. | reverse complement strand
GTTTTGGAATTAAGGGAATCAATGGCAAAAGTTGAAGAAGTTATATATAATATTATCTAAACCGCACCTTTTCCGCTTGGGTTGCCCGAAAGGGTGATGGAAAAGGGTGGCAAAACCCAAGGAGGTAGAGCATGAGTGTAGCTACTATGAATGAGCTTTTGGAGGCAGGTGTCCATTTTGGACACAGCAAGGGTAGATGGAACCCCAAAATGGCTCCCTTTTTATACGGAGTCAGGCAAGGCATACACATAATAGACCTAAACAAAACTTTAGTCTATCTTAGGCAAGCTTACCACTTTGTGGCGGATAGCGTGGCCCAGGGTGCAGAGGTGCTTTTTGTGGGCACAAAAAAGCAGGCAAAGGACATCATAAAAGAAGAGGCAGAAAGGTGTGGAGCGCACTACATAAACGAAAGATGGGTTGGAGGATTACTTACAAACTTCAGAACTGTCCGAAAAAGCATTCTAAAACTGCAAACCTTAGAAAGGATGGAAGCGGAAGGAGTCTTTGACGTGTTGCCCAAAAAAGAGGTTAGAGCTCTCAGAAGGAAAATGGAAAGGCTTCGCAAGCTCTACGGTGGCATACTGAACATGCAAAGGCCACCGGACATCCTTTGGGTGGTGGATACGGTAAGGGAAAACATAGCGGTTTTAGAAGCAAAGAAGATGGGCATCACTGTGGTAGCCATTGCGGATTCTAACTGCGATCCTGACCTTATAGATTATCCAATTCCTGGAAACGATGATGCTATCAAGTCTATAAAGCTTTTAACTTCAAAGATCGCAGATGCGGTTTTGGAAGGTAAAACGAGAAGGGAGTCTTTGGGTGGTGAAGTTGTGGAAGTAGCTAAGAAGAGAATTATTACCGTTGCGGAAGAAGAAAAGGCTCTCTTTGAAAAGGCTATGGAGATGTCTGAAAAATACGAGTACATAGATAAGGGAGCGGAAGAGTTAGAGTAGTATTAGCTCTACCTCTTCCCCTTCCTTTATCTCTTTAACTCCTTCCTTCACCACAAGGTAGCAGTTGGCACCAACGTAAGAGGTTAGCATGTGGGATTGAAGCTTTGGAGAGAAATCACAGACAAGACTACCACCTTCCCACCAATAGGTTGCTCTAACAAACTCTCTTCTTTCTGCATCCCTTCTGTAAAAATCTCTCTTTATCCTTGCCTTGAGAGTTTTGGGAAGGTGGTCCTTTGCCCCTTGCATCTTTAGAAGGGCAGGCTTGACTAAAAGATCAAAGGCAATAGCACAGGATACTGGGTTTCCGGGTATGCCAAAGAAAAGACCTTTTCCACCATTGTATGTGCCAAAAAGTATTGGTTTGGCTGGTTTTATCCTGACTTTATGAAACTTTACATCCACTCCCAGCTCACTGACTAAGGTTTTTACGTAGTCCTTTTCACCCATGGATACTCCGCCGGTGGTTATAAAAACATCGTAGTCCTCCATCTGAGAAAGAATAGACTTGAGTTTTTCTGGATCGTCTTGAACGATGCCAAGATGGTAAGCAGTACCTCCAGCAGAAAACACACCAGCCAGAAGGGTGTAGTTGTTGGATGTTCTTATCTGGGATGGTTTATTTATAGGCTCTCCTATGTCCTTTACCTCGTCTCCTGTGGAGAGAATGGCTACCCTTGGCTTTCTTGAGACTTCTACGTTTATCTTGTTCAAAGAAGCCAAAATCCCTACCTCGTAGTGTCTTATTATGGTTCCCTTCTTTAGCACCACATCACCAGCTTTTAGTTCCTCCCCTCTTCGCCTTATGTTTGCTCCCTCTTTCAAAGAGGTTTTTATAAAGACCACTCCATTTTTCGCTTCTGTGTATTCCACTGGCACCACCGTGTCCGCTCCCTCCGGAATGGGTGCGCCGGTGAATATTTTTACCGCAGTTCCTCTTTCTACCACGAAAGACTCTTCTCCTCCTGCGGACATTTCTCCTATCACCTTTAAGGATACGGGAGATCTGTCCGTTGCCGTTTTTATATCCTCCCATCTGACTGCATACCCATCCATTGCGGAGTTGTCAAAGGATGGTTTATCCTCCTGAGATACCACATCTTCCGCCAAGACTCTACCCAGGGCATCCAGAATAAAAACTTTCTCTGTGGATAGGTTTTGACAGAAGGATAAGACTATATCCAGCGCTTCCTCGTAGGGCATCATGCCAGAGCCTCTTCCAGCTCTTTTAGGCTTACCAACTCTTCTGGATGGGCTATCCTTCCCAACACCGCACTTGCTGCTACCACTGCAGGGTTAGCAAGGTATGCTTCGCTCTTTGGATGCCCCATCCTTCCTGGAAAGTTCCTGTTGGAGGTGGATATACACCTTTCCCCTTCTGCCAATATCCCCATATGACCCCCAAGGCAGGGACCGCACGTAGAAACAGAGACCACGCATCCCGCTTCCAAGAAAACGTCAATAAGACCTTCCTTTAGTGCTTGCATATAAACTTTCTTGGAAGCAGGGATCACTATGCATCTGACGTAGGGATGGACCTTTCTTCCTTTGAGAATCTTTGCGGCTACTCTTAGGTCTTCTATTCTTCCGTTGGTGCAAGAGCCTATGAAGGCTTGGTCTATGGATATATGAGTGGATTCGCTAACAGGATGGATGTTGGAAGGAAGATAGGGCCAAGCTACCAAAGGTTCTAACCTGCCAGCGTCCCACTCATAGACTTCTGAGTATTCTGCATCTTTGTCACTCTGATAGACCTTCCACGGCTTTTTAGCCCTTTGGGATACATACTCTATAGTCTTTTCGTCTGGTGCTATTATGCCGTTCTTTGCTCCAGCCTCTACCGCCATGTTGGTAATGGTAAATCGCTGATCCATAGAAAGGCTCCTTATGGCTTCCCCTTCAAACTCCATAGCTTTGTAGAGGGCTCCGTCCACCCCAATTTGTCCAATGGTGTGCAGAATTAGGTCCTTTCCCATTACCCAGGGTGCTGGCTTTCCGTAGAAAATAAACTTCATGGACTGCGGAACCCTGAGCCAAGTTTCTCCTGTTGCCATAGCATAAGCAATGTCCGTAGAACCCATACCAGTGGAAAAGGCTCCAAGGGCACCGTAGGTGCAGGTGTGAGAGTCTGCCCCTACCACCAGATCTCCTGGAACCACTAAACCCTCTTCGGGCAGGATCGTGTGCTCTATACCCTCCCCTTCTTGGAAAAACCACTTTATGTTGTGCTTTTGGGCAAAATCTCTAACGATCTTTGCCTGCTCGGCTGACTTTATGTCCTTTGCTGGTACAAAGTGGGATAGAACCAAAGCGATTCTTTCCGGGTCAAAAACCTTGTCTATGCCGTACTTTTCTAAAATCTTTATGGCCAAGGGGGCGGTCACGTCGTTTGCCATAGCTAAGTCAATCTTTACATTTACAAGCTCCCCAGCTTTTGCTTCTTTTTTACCCGCATGTTCTGCAATAATCTTTTCTGTAATTGTCATACCCATAGCGCACCTCCTTCTTACACTGTAATTTTTTCTTCTTGCTTACTTTCTTCTTTCTTAAACTCCTCTTTCTTGCACTCGTTTTTTATTTCAACGCCGTAGAGTTTCATTACTTCCACAAACTCTTCGCAGGATACGGTCTCCTTTTCAAGCAGTCTTTTAACCACAGCCCTAATAGGTTCCTTGTAAGTTTCTATTATACTCTTTGCCATGTTGTATGCCTCTGTAAGTATGCGCTTTACCTCTTCGTCTATGTTTCTTCTTAGCTCTTCGCTTATGTCTATGGATGTGGTCATGCCTCCCAAGAAGGGATTGACTACTCTTCTTACCGCCACCGGACCTACGTTTTCGCTCATACCCCACATGGAAACCATCCTGTAAGCCAGCTCCGTTGCCCTCTGTAGGTCATTTTCAGCACCAGTAGTTATACCCTCCTTTCCATAAAAAACTTCTTCCGCCGCCCTTCCTCCAAAGAGAACCACAAGCCTTCCCATAAGGTCCTGTTTGTCATACATGTGCTTGTCGTCTATGGGCAGTTGTTGGGTAACTCCAAGGGCCATTCCCCTTGGGATGATAGAAACCTTATGTAGGGCATCCGAACCCGGTACCATCAAACTCATTATGGCGTGCCCTGCCTCGTGATAGGCTATCTTTTCCTTCTCCTTTGGAGATATAACCATGCCTTTTCTTTCCAGACCCATCGTGATTCTATCTATTGCCTCCTCTATGTCCTCCATCTCTATGGCTTCTTTTCCTTTTCTTGCAGCAAGGAGTGCAGCTTCGTTTAAAACATTTTCCAGGTCTGCACCGTTAAACCCAGGTGTGGCCCTTGCTACAATCTCCAGGTCCACGTTGGGAGCAAGCTTTTTATTTCTTGCATGCACCTTTAGTATTTCATACCTTCCCTTTACGTCGGGCTTTGGAATGAAGATCTGTCTGTCAAACCTTCCAGGTCTTAAGAGGGCTGGGTCTAAGATGTCTGGTCTGTTGGTGGCAGCTATAACGATTATGCCTTCCGAAGTGTCAAAGCCATCCATCTCTACCAAAAGCTGGTTTAGAGTCTGTTCCCTCTCGTCATGCCCTCCACCCAAGTTAAAAGCTCCCCTTGACCTTCCCACCGCGTCTATCTCGTCTATGAATATGATGCATGGAGCGTGCTTTTTGGCAGTTTCAAACAGGTCCCTCACCCTTGCCGCACCCACTCCTACGAACATTTCCACAAAGTCTGAACCGGAAACAGATATAAAAGGCACATGAGCCTCACCCGCTATTGCCTTTGCCAAAAGGGTCTTTCCTACCCCCGGCTCTCCGTAAAGTAACACACCTTTTGGTGGTCTTCCCCCAAGCCTTTGAAACTTAACAGGATCCTTTAGGTACTCTATGATCTCTTTTACCTCCTCCTTCACTTCATCCATCCCAGCCACATCGTTTAACGTCACCTTGGGCTTTTCGTCAATATAGACCTTTGCCCGGCTTTTGCCGAAGCTGAAAGCCCCCCTTGTTCCTCCACCACCCCCACCGCTTACCTGCTTCATCATGTAAATCCATATGCCTATGAAAAGAAGTATAGGTAGCCAAGAGACCAAGAAGGTCAGCCACCAGCCACCCTGCTCTTGGACTGCCACCTCCACTCTCACGCCCTTCTCCATCAGCCTACCAACTATGTCCGTCCCAGGTGGCAAGCCCGTTTCAACCCTCTGACCTTCTGTGGTTATGCCTATTAAGGTATTGTCCTTTATCTTCACCTCTTTTAGCTTACCTTCTTCTGCCAATTCAAGCACAGTATTGATAGGAGTTTTAACTGCGGACTCCTTACCTGACGAGCTAAACAGGTTAAAGGCCAGTATCATAAAACCGATTATTAAAATCCAGATGAATACATTCTTCATCCACTGCATTCTATACCTCCTAAAGAGATTAAGATAGTGTAAGTTCCACACTTTTCAAGCTATTACTACTCTATTTTTACCAAGGGACTTTGCCCTGTAGAGGGCCTGATCTGCCCTTTTGATCATAGAGTCTATGGTATCACCAGGAGAATAGACCGCGCAACCCGCAGATACAGTTATTGGTCCCCAGCCTTCGTATGTTAGCTCGCTTATCTTTGCTCTTATCTTTTCCGCCACGGGTAAAGGGTCCTTTGTGTTAGGAAGCAGAACTAAAAACTCCTCTCCACCCCATCTTATGGCTATGTCGCTCTTTCTTAGGTTCTTTTTTATGGTCTTTGCCACATCCACAAGCGCCCTGTCGCCAATCAAGTGCCCAAGGGTGTCGTTTATTTTCTTGAAGTTGTCTATGTCAAGAAAGATCAAAGAAAATACCAAGCCATACCTTTCCGCTTGATGGATCAAATTCTCAAACAAATTGGTCCCCGCATACCTGTTGAATAACTTTGTGAGCCTGTCGGTGGTTGCAAGGTGATAGAGTTCCCTTTCCCTTTCCTTCTCCTTGGTTAGATCCACAAAAGTAATAAGCGAGCATTCCCTGTTTTTGTAATTGATCACATGGCTGGTAACCTTAAACCACTTCACCTTTCCCCCTTTTGTTATAAGCCTAAGATCAAATTCTTTTAAACTCCTGTCTCCAGATAGCCTCTCTTGCCTTATTTTTTGTGCCTTTTCCCGGTCTTTGGGATGGATAAGCCTTACAATGGCACCCTTGTCCAGAATCTCTTCCTCATCTTCTTCAAAGTCGTATAGCACAACGCCGTTGGGATTATCTTCCGCAAGGGTGCGAAAGAGTTGTTCCTTTTCGTAGTATTCTGAGATAATTTCCACTGTTATCTTTTATGCTAACTGTGTGGTCCAGCACCCACTTTACCTTCCCACTTTTTGTTATTATCCTGTAAGGTTGATGGGTCCAATAGTCGCTTTTGCTTTCTGTGTTAAGCCTTACCTCTTCGGAAACCCTTTGCAGATCTTCTGAGTGTATAAGCTTAGCATAGTCTATAACACCACTGAGAAACTCCTCTTGGGTATATTCGGTAAGCTCATACACGCTTTTGGAAACACTCTTGACAGGCCAACCTTCTTTGTTTTGCCATACAAAAAACGCCAAAGGTCCAGAGTTTATCAAAAGCTCCGGCCTTAGCTTTCCAACTTCAAAAGCGGTTAAAACTTTATCCAAAGGCAAATGTAGCTCTAAGAACAGATTGTCCGAAGTGCGCTGAGCCATCACGAGCACCAAAGA
Organism: Thermocrinis sp.; assembly: GCF_036781485.1. Taxonomy (NCBI): domain Bacteria; kingdom Pseudomonadati; phylum Aquificota; class Aquificia; order Aquificales; family Aquificaceae; genus Thermocrinis; species Thermocrinis sp. The sequence continues at coordinate 156,121 of NZ_DAIQAX010000002.1, read as the reverse complement.
CTCTCTGCCTTCCACAACGTGTCTATGGACAACAGCATATTTATCAACTCCCTTATCTTTCATTTCCTTTACAGGGCACGGATGCTCGGTGTAAACAAAGCAGGGTAGTTCTGAGTTATGGGTTAGTTTGTGGCACTTTTCACAGCGGTTTGGATATAACCGCTTGGCTTCTTCATTCATCCAAACAACGTTGTAATCTTGGTCTATGAGCAAAAGGGGTAAAGGGAATTTGTTTAAAATTTCCATATACTTCACAACAGGTCTAATAGTTTATTAAGCTTGTCTTCATCTGTAAAGCTTGTGGAGAGGTCTGCTTCTGGGTGTCCGTAAAGGCCACAGAGGGCTACTACTTTTGTAGGCGTGTATTTTTTGAGAAGTCTTATCACAAAATCTGTCCTGTAGCAATGCACTCCTATGAGTATGGTAAGATCGTTTTTGTCGTAAAGGACTGTTTCGTGGGGGTTTGGTGGGTCCATCTCCAAAGAAGGATCGTACTTTTTTAGCTTGGGCCTATAATCTGGAAGGACCTTTACCTGAAGCTTTTTGACCTTTTGGATGAGCTTTTTTACCGCCTGAGCTTTTCTTCTTAGCTCCTCTTCTTGCCAGTCCCAAAAGAGCAGGGGTCCTACCACCAAGGTGGGGCTTTGAGACTTTTCTATCCACTCTGCCAGCTCTTCAAAGGCCTCTATGTAGCTAACAGCCTTACCACTTATGGTAGCTTCCCCTAAGAATACTTCCTTTTGGACCGCAGTCCGTGTCCTGTCTTCTTGGGGTGAGGGAACCGCTTTGGGCTTTTTGTAGTAGGGTGGGACAAAATCGGAAAAGTAAGGGGAAAAATCAAATTTTTGGCTCTCCCTCCTTTGAACTTGGGACAGATCCTCCTTTATAGCCAAAGATCTTTCCAAGGCATCCTTTATCAGGTCCAGCTCTACGGTAAATTCTCCGTGATATGCCCTTTCCTCTTCCTCCACTCCCAAGCTGTAGCATGTTGTCCCCACAATGTCAAAGAGCACCCCTTTTGCCCCCTCTTTGCTTGCCTTTTGGAAGATCTCGTATCGTTTTTCGTAAAACTCATAACAGCAGTGGCCTATGTAAGTGTATCCGTTCTCTGCACACCACTTGAGTGTGTCCCTCAGAAGTTCAAAGGAAGTTATGGTAATTGGGATCATGCCCTTTTGATAGGCAAGCCTGTAGGCATCTCCGACGGTGCATCCTCCGCACTCTCCGCAGTCATCCAAATGTCTGTAGTCGCACCAACGGGGCTTGGCACAGTAAGGCAAAAGCATTACCTTTGCGTTTTTTATGTTCTCTATAAGCCCCCCTCCTATGCTGCCTATTATTTGATTGAAGTTTTTTTTTCCAAGCCCAGTTCAGTCCCCTCTAACTTCCTCAGTGGAAACAAAACTGCTTCCACTATGTCATCTACCGTAAGGTTCAAGCTTTCCCACTCCTTGTTTTTGAAAAACTCTCTGATTCTCCTTTCCACATCCGAAAGGTGGGTGTGCTTTAAGTATGCCTCAAGGTCATATATTAGTCTTTTTGGATTTACGAAGAAGTCTCCGTTTATGATGATCTGCTCCAGGACCTTGCGCTCTGGATCCACCTTTGCAGAGACCCTAAAAGTTCCCCCAAGACAGCGGTATATACCAAAAAGAAACTCCGGGTCAGAAGAAGACCTCTTAACCTCATAAACCCAATCTGGGCTTTTGTAGTATTCTTTTCTTTGTTCTAAAAGTTCCCTCTCCTCTTCCGTTAGCTCTCCCCACTCAAACTCAATACCCAGTTTTTCTGAAAGTCCTTCCAGTATGGCAGAAAAGACCTCCTCCTTTTCTGGAAGCCTTCCCAAGTATCTTTTTATCCACTCCACTCTGTCCTCTGCAGACTTTATACCCTTTGAAGTAAGCTTCTCCACCGGTATTTGCAAAGACTTTAGCATACGCTCCACATTAAAGTCCATCAAAATAGTTCCTTGATAAAGAAAGGTATTGCCTTCAAAAACTCCACCGGTGCCTGATATTTTTCTACCCTCCACCTCTATATCGTTCCTTGGTCTAAATTGGGCTGGTATGCCAAGCTTTTGGAGTCCCTTTGCCACCGCACTGCATATCTTTGCGGTGATCTCCTCAAAGCTTAGGTTTCCAAAGTCTCTTCTGTCTGCTATTACTTCCCATCCTATTTGGCTCTCGTCAAAGTATATGGCACCACCGCCCGTTATTCTTCTACCTACCTCTATACCTTCCCTTTGGGTGTATTCAAGCCTAACTTCTTGCTCTACGGACTGATGATAACCTATGAGGACGCACTCTGGCTTAAACTGCAAAAATCTTATGGTATTTGGAATTCTTCCGCGGGATCTTAGCTCAAGCATAATTTGGTCAAGGGCTATGTTTTCGTGCTGTGGCCTTTGGCCTGTATATAAAATCCTCCACATTCTTTAAACCTCCTTAAAGTATTAAGTAAAGTATAAAACCCGTCAGCAATCCTGCAATGACATCGTCCGCTACCACTCCGTGCCCTTTGGGCAGTCTTTCAAAAAGATCTATGGGAAAGGGCTTAAAGATATCCAAAACTCTGAAGATCAAAAAGGCAAGGACGATAGTTTTTAAAGTGGGCTCAATCCAGAGGAAGGAAAAGAAATAGCCCACTATCTCGTCTATAACCACGCTTTCTGGATCTTTTTCCCTAGTTAGCTCTAACATATACTCTGCACTTTTTACAGCCAAAAGGTAAAGGGGAATACCCAAAAGCAAGACCAACCACCACTTAAAGCCAAAGAGGTATGCCAAAAACACACCCAAAAGGGTTCCCACCGTCCCGGGTGCATACTTGAACCTTCCAAGGTAAAAGCCTGTGGCTATTAGCTCCCAGTTCATTGCACAACCTTTATAAAGCTCCTTTTCCTGAGGTTTTCTATTAGCTCTTTCTTTCTCTCCTCCAGTTTTTTTAGTAGGATCTCTTCCCTTAACTCTTCAATAGACTTGCCTTTGTATTCTTCTCTGATCTCAGAAACCCTTGCTATGTATATGTGATCTTTGTCTTCTGCAAAGACCAGATCTCCAACCTTTGCGCTCCAAACCTCTTTGTCAAGGCTATCCACCAACATTCCCCTCTCAACGGACAACCTTTCAGGCTTGAGCCCAAGAAGTTTGGCTATCTCCTCAAAGTCTCTTGTCTTTTCCAGTATGCTTAGCACCTTCTGCCCATCCCCCCTTTCTAAAATGAGCACATCCACAACCCTTTTCACAACCACTTCTCCAGATTTGTATTTTTCCAAAACTAACTCTACAGAAGAAACATCAACCTCCTTTATTAGGATTGCGTATATACCCTGACTGAAGATCAGTTCCCGCCTTAGAAACTCTCTTAAGTCTTTAAGAGTCAATCCTTCAGTTTCCATCTCTTTTTGGAGCTCTTCCAAACTCATGTTGTTAATCTGGGCCAATCTGAGTATGCTTTGGTCTAATAGCTCTTCTTGAACGCTAAGCCCTCTCCCTTGCACAAACTGGTTTATCAGCCACACATCCAAAAGCCTTGATAGAACTTCTTGCTTGTCTGCGGAGTTGTAAAAGAGCATTCCAAGCTTTAAATCGCTTTCCAAAATTGCCTCTCCATTAACGGACGCCACAACCCTATCAAAGAATCTTCCCGCAAAGGAAGATGTTACTAAAGTTGCGAAAAGTAAAATTCCACACGATAGTTTTTTAATGTGTTCTCCAACCATTCCTTTAAAACCTCCTGCCTTTTTTCCTTTATAAGTTTAGCCCTAACCATGGATTTAGCTTCCTCCAAAGGTATAATACCCTCGTTCCTCCTACCAGCAACCCTAAATATTACATAACCTGCTTCAGTTTGAATAGGCTTGGAAAGGGTTCCGATCTGATAGGGACTGAGTTGTTTGCGAAGCACTTCGGGCAGAGCCTGTATGGAATACCACATAATCTCACCCTTTCTCAATCCCTTAATATCTTCCAGAAACTCAATGCCTTTTGAAAGCCGATAATGGACTTCGTTGGCACTGTCAAGAGTATCGGCTACAAAGCGTTCAAGTCCAACCTGAGCAGGCATTTTAAAGTCCCTAAGGTTTAAATAATAGTAAGCTATTATCTGATTTTCATTTACTTGCACACCACCACCCAATCTATCAAGGATCTTGTCTATTAACAGTTCTGTTTTTATAAATTCACGTGCCGCCCTGCTTAAGTTCTTAGAGCCTATGTTTCTTTCTATATACTCTTCCAACTCTCTTTCATCTATGGTAATGCCCATCTTTTTAGCTTCTTTTTGTATGATCTTTGCCCTTACAAGCTCCACCAAAAAGTTTTGAACGTCAAACTTTGTAGCTCTTGCTATTGGAAGATGAAGGATCTCCCTCCAGTAGGATTGGAAAAGTGAATAGACCTCATCCCTTTTTATCGTTTCAGAACCTATTCTTGCCACTACGGAAGCCCATGAGAGGCTCACCAGCAAGAGAATAACCAAGAACATGAACATGGTATAATTTTACACCTTAAAGCGGGTGTGGCGGAATTGGCAGACGCGCAGGACTTAGGATCCTGTGGGCTTAGCCCGTGAGGGTTCGACTCCCTCCACCCGCATTACTTCAAGGAGGTTTGTATGAAAGTTAGCTTGGAAGAAAGAGAAGGACTCTTTAGGAGTTTGAGGGTTGAAGTTGAAGGACAGATTGTAAAGGAAAGTTTAGAAGGTGTTTTCAACCAACTTGTTCAAAACGTAGAGCTGGAGGGATTTAGAAAGGGAAAGGCTCCGCTGTGGCTTATAAAGGCAAAGTATAAGGACTATATAAGGGAGGAGGTGGGAAAGAAGGTGGCGGACGCAACCTTACAAAAAGCAATAGAGGAGAGCAGTCTCAAACCGGTGGCTGACATATACTTAGAAGAAGTAGAGCTTAACGAGAAGGAAAATAAGGTAGCTTACAGAGTTGTTTTTGAAGTTCCACCTTCCTTTGAACTTAAGCTGGAAGAGATAGAAAGCTTGAAGGTTGAAGTGCCAAAAGTTGAGTTCAAAGAAGAGATGGTTCAAGAGGAGATAAACAAGCTAAGGAACCAACACGCTGTATGGGAACCAGTAGACAGAGAAATCAGAGAGGGAGACATGGTGGTTATTCAATACAATGTCCAGGATCTGGATAGCGGGGAGACTTCAGAAGGGGAAACCACGGTTATAGTGGGGCAGAAGTTTTTGAGGGAAGAAATAGAAAGGGAGCTGTTGAACAAAAAGGAGGGAGATGAGATAACCGTAGATAGCGTGGATCTGTTTGATACAGAGGGAAAAGTGGTAGGTAAGGCGAAGGTTAAAATACAGATAAAAGCGGTAAAGGAGAAAGTGCTTCCGGAAGCTAACGACGACTTTGCAAAGGAACTTGGCTTTGGAGAAACTTGGAAAGAAGCGGAGGAAAAGATAAGGGATCTTATAAAGAATCGCCTTGAAGACTATAAAAAGTTATTGGTGGAAGATGCTGTTGTCAAAAAACTGCTAGAAATACATCAGTTTGATATTCCACAGACCCTCCTTAGGAGGGAAATAAGCTTTTTGGTTGATACAAGGCTAAAAGAGCTTGCATCCTTGGGCATAGATACAAGATATGTGGATGTGCAAGGAATAGCAAAAGAGTTGTTACCCCAAGCAGTTGCAAACATAAAACTTAGGTATATTTTGGATAAATACGCCCAGGTGAAAAGCTTGGAAGTCTCTTCAGAAGAGATAGAAAATGAATATTCTAAGCTGGCTTCTGTATACGGTGTTGAGGTGGATAAGATAAAAGCTGACATACAGTCTAAAGGTTTGGAAAGTGTCATAGTGGAAGATGCCTTAAGAAACAAAGCTCTTAAAGATATAATTCAAAAGGTAGAGGTGTTGGAAGTTGAAAATAAGGAGGAAAGGAAGAATGAAAATACTTGACCAACTTGTGCCTATAGTTATAGAGCAAACGCCAAGGGGTGAAAGGGCCTATGACATATACTCAAGGCTTTTGCAGGATAGGATCGTTCTGCTTGGATATCCAATAGACGACCACGTATCCAACCTGATAGTTGCCCAGCTTCTTTTCCTGGAGGCGCAGGACCCAGAAAAGGACATATACATGTACATAAACAGTCCAGGGGGTTCTGTCACCGCAGGTATGGCTATATACGATACTATGCAATACATAAAGCCCGATGTGGTAACCATATGCATAGGACAGGCTGCATCCATGGGCGCGGTGCTCCTTGCCGCTGGGACCAAAGGTAAAAGGTACGCTCTTCCCCACGCAAGGATAATGATCCATCAGCCCATAGGTGGAATAACCGGTCAGGCGACGGACATAATAATCCATGCGGAGGAAATAAAGAGGATAAAGCACATGCTAAATGAGATACTCGCTCTCCACACAGGACAGCCCTTAGAAAAGATAGAGAGGGATGTGGAAAGGGACTACTTTATGTCAGCCCAAGAGGCGTTAGAATATGGCATAGTTGATAAGGTTATCGCAAAGAGGACTTAGGGGGTTTTGTTTTGGGTAAAGCTTATAAAAACCAAGAGCATAGATGTTCTTTTTGTGGCAGGGCGCAAAGTGAAGTTCTTGTGCTTATAGCGGGCCCCAACGATACTTACATATGTGACAGGTGCGTGGATACTTGCAATGCGATCATAAGGGAGCAAAAAAGCCAGTTGGTTATGACTGAAATTAGGGAAATCCCAAAGCCTGAAGAGATAAAGGCCATCTTAGACCAGTATGTGATAGGTCAGGAGAGGGCTAAAAAGGTTCTTTCAGTGGCTGTTTATAACCATTACAAAAGAATAAGGATGAAAGAGCTTGGCATGAAGCTGGATGATGTAGAAATAGAAAAGAGCAACATACTTATGATAGGTCCTACTGGGTCTGGAAAAACTCTGCTTGCTAAAACACTGGCAAAGATCCTAAACGTTCCCTTTGCCATAGCGGATGCTACGAGCCTTACGGAAGCGGGATATGTAGGTGAGGATGTGGAAAACGTGCTAACACGCCTTTTACAAAACTGCGATTATGATGTTAAACTGGCACAGAAGGGTATAGTGTATATAGACGAGATAGACAAGATAGCCAAAAAGTCTGGTATAAACCCTTCCATAACCAGGGACGTTTCGGGAGAGGGTGTGCAGCAGGCACTCTTAAAGATCGTGGAGGGGACTGTGGCAAACGTGCCCCCCCAAGGCGGAAGGAAGCACCCACACCAGGAATTTATACAGGTGGATACGACGGACATTCTATTTATATGCGGTGGTGCCTTTGTGGGACTGGAGGACATAATAAAGCGCAGGCTTGGCAAATCTACCGTAGGTTTTGAATCAGCCATAGGTAAGTACAACCTTGAGGGGAATGTGCTTTCTTACGTAGAGCCCGACGACCTGATCCACTTTGGTATGATCCCTGAGTTTGTAGGAAGGTTTCCTGTTGTTGCTGTCCTTGACGAGCTTACAGAAGAGGACTTGGTTAGGGTGTTGGTGGAGCCAAAGAACGCTTTGGTAAAGCAGTATAAAAAGCTCTTTGAAATGGAAGGCGTGGAGCTTGAGATAACAGAAGGGGCTCTAAGGGAAATAGCGAAGGAATCCATAAAAAGAAAGACAGGTGCCCGCGGACTAAGAGCCATAATGGAAGATATAATGACGGATGTCATGTTTGAAGTTCCATCAAAAAAAGGTTTAAGGAAAGTTTTAGTAGATGAGGAGACCGTGAAGAATAATACCAAGCCTAAATACATCTTCAAAGAAGCAGTTTGAGGACTTATAACACTGCCTTATAAGGATATAATAAAAAACTTACACTTCTTTGCGGTGCAGGCCTTAAACTCATTTTAAATGGAGATGCTCAAGAGGCTTTTTGGTAGTAAGGAAAAACAGAGGAGAGAAACCTACGAAATACAGTCTTCAAAGGGTGTGCTAAAACTTTGGGTGGAAGAAGATCTTCAACGAGATCCGGATACAAAAGTAGAGGAATTTTGGATAGAAACCATAGGGGTTTCCGAGGACGCTCGCTGGCTTTTGGTAGGAAGGAGACACGGCATTCTCCAGTTTTACGACTGGAAGGGTAGGTTTCATAGACTACCGGCACGCCCACCTGCACAGGTTGTTTCGGAAATACTGTTCAAAGAAGGCTTTTTAGCTTTGCTTGCACCACCCTACTTGGTGGTCTATCGCATAGAAGATCCAGAAAATCCTACAAAGTGGAAGAGCTTTAAACTATCCCAGGAGAATATAAGACCCTCTGCAGGGTTGGACATAAGAAGAGGTGTGTTAGCCTTTGGAGTGGTAGGCAACAAGGTTTATACCATAGACGTGGCAACTGATCTGTCCTTTCAAACAGTGGATTTTAGGAGCACCTTTTCCTGCCCAGAAGTTGGAGAGATCAAGGGCATAAAAATTTTACCTTCTATGAAGATATTTGTGTCTGGCACTGAAGGATGTGCCATATACAGCATGGGGGGCAATCTTTTAAAAAATCTGCCCTACAAACCCGAAAGGGCTATCTCCCTTTTTGGCTCAAAACTGGTACTTGGTGAAGGTAATAAAATCGTGGTTTTGGACGTCAATACAGAACAAGAGGTATTGAGGTTGGACACTCCCATAAAAGTTTCTGCTTTAGACGGTGATGAGCAGGAAACCTTTCTCTTTCTTGCAGATGCCGAGGAAAACAGCTTAGGTATAGTGGATCTGAGCTCCGGGCAATACCTACAGACCTTAGAAGGTTTTGGCTATTCGGTGGTAAAGGTGTCTAAGGACGGCTCTGTATACACAAGCAGGATGATTAACTTAAAAGAAGGCAAACTATACCAGTTGGTAAAGTTGGGTTCAAACCTACTGGACTTTATCTACCCAAAAGACAGACAAGAGAAGCTTATAAAGCAAGCTGAAAAACTTTACAAGGATTTTGTCTCCAGTGTGGAAAAAGCTAAAAGCCTTTCTCAGTTAGATGGTTTAAAAGGTCTAAGAGAGCTCTACTCTGTAGATATTCCACTCAGACGCATAAGGGAGTTAATACTACAAGGAGAAGAGTTTTTAAGAAAGCGCAGGCTGGATCTGTTTTTGGAAGATATGCAGCAAAAGCTAAGAAAGAAAGAGCTATCAAAAGAAGACCTTAAAAAGGTAGAGGATTGGCTAAACAGCGCAGAAGGGAAAGAGGAGATAGAAATTCTAACGAAAGTAAAGGATCAAATAAACACGAGCTTAAAAAGTATGCTATTAGAAGGTGTGGAAGTATTGAAGCGATCTCTTCAGGAAAGAGAAGGCTCGGACATAGAAACATTGGAAAGCCATCAGGAAGTTAAGGATTTCAGAATCCTTCTGGATAAGCTTCCAAAGGAACTTCAACTGGAAGGGGAAAAGCTTCTACAAAAGGTCCTTCAGGAGAAGATCATCTCATACAGACTAAAAAGGTTCAGGATAGAAAACCTAAAGGACAAGGTGCTTTTTGGTAATGAAGAGTTTCCAAAGTTTGACGGGCAGAGAAGAAAGTTATTGTGGAGACTAAAAACAGAGGAAAAGCTCTTTATCAACGGAAAGGTCTTTGCCAAAATCGTCTTTGAGAGGGAAGATGGAATAGTATTGGAGCCAAAGCGTTTTTCAAATCTCATACCTGTAGAAGACCTAAGGTCCATGCCAAGGTGGATAAGAAGCTATTTAAGACACTTAAATGGTTTGTTTTCTCATGAGTTCTACAGAGTGCCGCTCTTTGTGTCCTTTGAGGAAACACCTTGGTTCGTGCAAAACTTGGAAAGGTTTGTATCTTTGATAAAAGACCAACTTAGCTTTGGGGAAGGCATTCTTATTTTGGAAGGTGATGCGGGAGTGGGTAAAAACTTTTTGGTGGAGGTGTTTTCCGCACTTACCAACAGACCTCTTTACATCGTCCCGTGCCACTCAAAGATGGAAAAAGAAGACCTTACTTTTACCTACGAGTTTGACCCGAAAAGGGGCACAAAGAGGGTCTTTTCTGAGCTTGTGAAGGCTTTGCAAACGCCAGGAGCGGTTATATACATAGACGAGATAAATACCTTACCCCCTTCTCTGGTAAAGCTATTTAATCCACTGTTTGATTACAGGAGGTATCTTACACTACCCACAGGTGAAGTTATAAAAGCTCGTAGCGATGTGATCCTTGTTGGTGGGATGAATCCTCAGCACTATCTTGGTGTTTCTGAGCTTCCGCAGGATGTAAAATCCAGGGCAGATGTTATGTTTGTGGATTATCCACCCTTTGAAGACCAAAGGGGCTTTTTCTACCCAGATGAAGCAATCATACTAAAAGACTATCTTTCTTCCCTTTCTGACCTAAACAACGAAGATTTTACCTACCTTTGGTATGCTGTAGTAAATGGCATAGAAACGGAAAGAGGACTGGAACTTAAAACTCCAAAAAGAGAACAACAGGTATGGCTAATTTTTGAACTTCTAAAGATTACCAATGCCATAAGGAAAGCCTACAGAGATTACCAAAGCCAAAAGGCTGAAGAACCCGTGGAATTCGTATTTTCTATTAGGGATACGATAAGATGTGCAAGAAGGTTGGAAAGGTACGGATCTGCAAAGGCTGCTGTGATAGACACCATACTACCCAAAGTTAGCTCCCCGCTGGAGAGGGAAATACTCAGAAACATAGTAGAGAGCGTTTAATCTCCACATCTCAGAACTACAGCTTCTACCATCACCTCTCCATCCCTTATCATATCTAATTTTTTAGCCGCGCCTTCAGAAACGTCTAAAACCCTACCCTCTTTGAAAGGACCCCTGTCTATAACCTTTACTACCACTTCTTTACCGTTCTTGAGATTCTTTACCCTTAACAAAGTTCCAAGGGGCAGTTCCCTGTGGGCCGCATACATACCCTCTTTGTCAAAGATTATTCCATAAGAGCTTTCTCTTCCATGGTAAGGATGTCCATACCAGCTAGCTAAACCTCTTATGATAGCAGGGCACTCAGTTATACCATCAATTCCACACCTTTCAACCTCTATCCTTGCTCTAAAGGGACTTTTGCCAAGAAAAGACTCAAACCTTTCTGGCACACAAACGCCATCTACATCCTCCCTTCTAAAGACAGCTATTGTTATACTCTTTCCAGTTTGGTAGCTGTAAATTCTAACCTTACTACCAGCCTGGACTAGGTTACTGTAAGCTCTTGACCCAGAACAGTAAAATCCCAAGGTCTCTAACTTTGTAGGACAGTATACGCGAAGAGTATGGTACCTTCCCTGATCATGTTCTCCAATCTTGCTTCGCTCGGACTTATCCCTTATAACTATAGTGCATCCAGCTAGGAAGAAAATTAGCAGGAAAAACCACACATTATAATTTTACTTTGGATGCTTCCCATAAAAGACATAAACCCAAGCAGAAGTTTCCCCATAGTTAATCTGTCAATAATAATGGTTTGCTCAATTTTGTGGCTTTATCAGGTAAGCTTAGACGAAATGGACTTTGACATTTTTATCCACACCTTTGGTTTGGTACCCTCAGAAGTCTTTTTTAAGTTTTATCAGCTCTTTACCCACATGTTTTTACACGGTAGTTGGCTTCACATAATAGGAAACATGTGGTTCCTTTGGGTCTTTGGCGACAACGTGGAAGACAAATTGGGAAAGCTTAAGTATCTTTTATTTTACATACTTTCTGGAATTGGGGCAGGTTTAATACAGACTTTTGTTAGCTTTTTAACCGGTAGCGAAAACGTACCTATGGTGGGGGCAAGTGGGGCTATAAGCGGAGTGCTTGGAGCTTACTTGTATCTTTTCCCTCACGCAAGGATATTGGCCCTTGTGCCTTTCTTTTTCTTTCTTACCTTTGTGGAAGTGCCTGCCATTGTCTTCATTGGCCTTTGGGTTATTATTCAGATAACAAACGGTATTCTAACGCTTCCCTTTGCGGATATGGGAGGGGTAGCTTGGTTTGCCCACATAGGAGGGTTCTTCGTCGGTTATAAATTAGTTAGAGTCTTTAGAAAGAAGGTTCCCAGATGGTAGATAAAGAGCTCCTTTTTAGCTTGGCTACTTTTGTTGTTTCCTTGACATTGCTCTTTATTCTAAGGAAACTTCTTTTGGGATGGCTTAGAAAACTAACGCAGGACTATTGGGAAATAGTGCTTAAGATAATTCGCTTTCCTTCTTTGCTTTGGGTAGTTTTAATAAGCCTTTACTTGACCTTAAGACTTTATCCTCCTTCTGTAATAGTTCATGGAGCTTTCTTGGAAAAGGTGTTTATGTCCCTTCTCATTCTGTCCCTTACTTTGTTTTTTGCCAATCTTACCTCGGAGCTTTTGAGGTTTTACATTTCAAAGACCAGTATAAGATTTCCTCAGACGGGCATAATCTTTGCAATAGCAAAGTTTTTGATCGTTATCTTGGGTGTAATATCTTTGCTTTCCTTTTTAGGAGTTCCGGTAGTTCATTTTATAACCACCCTTGGCATAGGTGGTCTTGCTATCTCTCTTGCAATACAAGGCACCCTTTCCAACTTTTTTTCAGGGCTAAACATAATAGCCAGCAGACAGATTGAGGTGGGAGATTTTATAAAGCTGGAAAACGGGGAAGAAGGCTATGTTGAGGACATTACTTGGATGAACACCGTCATAAGAAGGAGAGATAACAACTTAGTGATTATTCCCAACTCAAAGCTAGTCAACTCCATTGCTATAAACTATCATAAGCCCACTTCCGAAAGCAATTTAATCATACCGCTTTCTGTATCATATTTTGATGACCTTGAAAAGGTGGAAAAGGTAACTGTAAAAATAGCAAGGGAAATTCAAAAGGAGATTGAGGGAGCGGACCCAAACTTTGAACCTTTCATAAGGTACATTTCTTTTGGAGATTCAGGTATAAACTTCAACGTGGTGCTTAGGGTATTAGACCCAGACGCTCAGTTTATCGTAAGGCATCAATTTATAAAGAGAATTAAAAAAGCTTACGAAGAAGAAGGGATAGAAATACCTTTCCCTGTCAGAAGAATATACATAAGTGATGAAAGGAGCTAAGCTCGTTGCCAGCTATGCCTATAGGTCCCTGAGGTATACTTCAAACCATCCACTCAGAATACCGAGGGTTAGCCTTCTTCTGGAGTTTCTAAAGGCTATGGAACTTTTAGAAGACAGCCAGCACGTTGAAAGTAGAGAAGCCTCCTTAGAAGAGCTAAGACTTTTTCACACAAAGGATTACCTTGACACTCTGCGTTGGGCCGACGAGAACGGAAAGGTCAGTAAAGAAGTAAGGGAAAAATACAACATAGGAACTTTGGAAAATCCCCTTTCTCCCGCTATGTGGAAAGGCTCAGTGCTTGCTGCGGGTTCTACTGTGCAGGCGGTTCAGCTCTGTTTAGAGGGCTACAGAGCCTTTAATCCGGCGGGTGGTATGCATCACGCCTATCCAAACAGGGCACACGGCTTTTGCTTTATCAACGACCCAGCCATAGCCATAAACTACCTAAAACACAGAGGTTTCAAAGCTATACTTTACATAGACTTAGATGCGCATCACTGCGATGGTGTGCAGGATGGATTTTATGAAGATGACCAGGTGTTTATCTTTTCCATACACCAATCTCCCGAATATGCTTTTCCCTTTAGTAGGGGCTTTTTGCAGGAGATAGGAGAAGGTAAAGGAAAGGGCTACAACCTAAACCTTCCTATGCCTAAGGGGTTAAATGACAGCGAGTTTTTGTATGCTTTAGAGAAAGGCTTAGAAATAGTCTTGGAAGTGTTTAGACCGGAGGTTTATGTGCTTCAGTTGGGGACCGATGCTCTGAAGGAAGATTACCTTTCCAAGTTTGAGCTTTCTAACTGGGGATTTTTAAGGGCCTTTAAACTAATTAGAGAAGCTTTGGGGGATGGAATTTACCTTGGTGGGGGTGGCTATCATCCCATCGCTCTGGCAAGGGCTTGGGCATTAATTTGGTGCGAGCTGGCGGGTAAAGACATTCCCAAAGTCATAAACTCAAAAGCAAAACAGGTGCTTTTAAGTGTAGATTTTGAAGAGTTTGAAGAAACGGACAGAAATTATATGTTTGACCGGCTTTTGGACAGACCAAACGAGGGAGACATAAGAAAAGAAGTAAAAGAAATTTGCCAAAAAGCTAAAACCCTACTACTCTATTCTTAACCTGTTCTCTCTGGCTTCCTTCAAATACTGGGTCAATTCCTCCACCTTTTTTTCTGAAATCAATTCCCTAAGTCTTCTTAAAGAAGAGCTGTAGCAGTCAATAGCCTCAAGAATGTTCTCTCTGTTTTCCAAAAAGATGTCCCTCCACATTATGGGGTCCGAAGCGGCGATGCGGGTAAAGTCCTTAAAGCCCGCGCCTGGATACTGGAATAGGTCTATACCAGTCCTTTTTGTAAGCAAAAGCAGAGTATCTATTAGGGCAAAGGCTACCGCATGGGGAAGATGGGAGACGGCTCCAAAAACCACGTCGTGCAAAAAGGGGTCCATAAACTCAACTTTTGATCCTATCAGCTCCCAAAGCTTTTTTACCTTTTCCAAAGCGTCCCTTTCTGTCCTTTGGGTTGGTGTAAGTATGGTTCTTTTGCCCTTAAAAAGACCATCTACGCTGTTTTCCACTCCAGACTTTTCAGTGCCCGCTATAGGGTGTCCTCCTACAAACCTGCTTCCCAATATACTCTCCATCGTATAGACTAAATACCCTTTAACACTTCCCAGGTCTGTTATTATTGTTTCTTCAGAGAGACACCCTTCTTTTAAGCTCTTTGCAATACTTTCAAAGGTCCTAACAGGCGTAGCCAATACCACCAGGTTAGGCTTGAAAGATCTAAGCTCTTTTATGTTTGTAGAACCTTCGTGGATTACCTTCAGACCCTTTGCCCTTTCCAAAGCTTGCGGATTTATATCCACTCCAAAGATCTGGCAAGGAAGAACGGATTTTACGCTGAGCGCAAAGCTTCCCCCCATAAAACCAACACCTACTATAGCTATCCTTTCAAACATCTTCTTTTGCTACCTCTATTGCGGCTCCTGTCTTTCTTTTCTTACCCAGTTTGCCAATTAAGAGGGAAATTTCATAAAGCAGTATAAGGGGTATGGCCATGAGCACTTGGGTTGTAGCATCAGGTGCAATAAAGGCACCAACCACAAAGGACAAAACTATAAAGTATTTTCTAAAACTCTTTAACTGCGCATCTGTAACCAAGCCCACTCTTTGCAGTAAAAAAAGCACTATGGGAAGCTGAAAGGCAATACCAAAGCCGATGATCATCTTGAGCAAGAAGGATATGTAGAGATTAACAGACAAAAAAGGTGTAGCCTGAAGTTGGGAAAAGCCTATACCAATTAAAAACTTGAGAGCTATGGGCATCACCAAAAAGTAAGCAAAGCTTGCGCCCAAGATGAAAAGAATCAGAGAAAACAAAGTTATGGGAATGACCATCCTCTTCTCGTTGGGATAAAGGGCAGGCTCAACAAACTTCCAAAGTTGATAGAGAATTACGGGGGAAGAAAGTATAAAACCAAAGACCACGGAGATTTTAATAATTATAAAAAGCGGTTCGGTGGGAGACAAAGTTATAAGCTCCACATGCGGATAAGCTTTTTTGACAGGTCGCTTTAAGATTTCAAATATATACTGGGCTATGTAAAAGGAAACACCAGAAGCAACCAAGAAGGCAACAACAGACTTAATCAGTCTTTGCCTGAGTTCCCTTAGATGTTCCGTCAGAGGCATTTTGGGTAGTTCCTGACTCATTTTCCTCCACCTCTTTAGCCTTAACTTCCTCTATGTATTCTAAAACGCCTTTCTCCTGTTGTTCCTCTAAGGATTGGGTTTGTTCTGACTCTTCCATAATCTTCTTGTTTAAGCTCTCTATATACATCTGATATCTGAGCTCGTCCCAAGTCTCTCTTATTTTTCTTAGAAACTCTCCCAACTTTGTGGCTAACTCTATGGTTTTTTCAGGACCAAGCACCACCATGGCAACAAGCAGTATGATGAGAATTTCGGGGAAATCCATCTGAAAAGTATTATAAACCTAAGCTTTTCTTTAGGCTTTTTTCAAGGAAGGAGATCATATACTGAAACTTCCTATCTTCTGTGCGTCTTTGCTCCACTTTTTTTATGGCATACAGCGCGGATGTGTGATCCTTTTTTCCAAAAAGATTACTTATTTCAACGTAGGAAAGGTTTAACATAGTCTTGCAAAAATACATCGCAATGTACTTAGCATTTATGACCTTTCTTTCTTTTGTCTCCTTTTTCAAAAGTTCTGGATTTAGTTTAAAGCTTTTTGCCACAAGATTTATTACCGTTTCTACTTTCTTTTCTACGTTCTCCTTGTTGGGTTTGGGCTTAAATCCTGCCACTTTAAGAGTTTGTATAAATCCTTCTATCTCTCTTACGTTGTATCCTGTATTTTCCAATACGTAATTTACTGTAGTCTCGTCCAAAGGCAAACCGTATAGGATCAGCTTTTGCTTCACTATCCTCCTTTTGGTTTCTTCATCCAAGCCTATCTCTATGATAAGCCCGCTTTCAAATCTGCTGATAAGCCTCTCGGATACATCCTTTAGATCCTTCGGGTGCCTGTCGCTAACCAAGATTATCTGCTTTTCTTCTGCTTGTAGCTTTTCGTAAATTCTAAAAAGTTCTATCTGAGTTCTCTCCTTTCCTACCAAAAACTGAACGTCGTCCAGCAGGAGCATGTCAAGACTCAAAAAGCGCTCTCTAAATTCCTCAATCCTGTTTTCCTTTAGTGCCTTTACCATAGCGTCGGAAAAGTCCATCAAAGAGGTATAAAGAACGTTGTAGCTCTGTTTTAATCTGTTGCCTATGGAATGCAAAAGGTGCGTCTTTCCTAAGCCAGATCTTCCATACAAAAATACTGGGTTGAACAGTTTTCCTGGATTTTTTGACACCTCAACGCATACCTTGTAAGCAAGCTCGTTGGAAGGTCCTACCACAAAGTTATCAAAGGTGTATTTGTCCAGTAGATTGTTTTTCCATACTTGCTTACTTGCAATAGGGGAAGTTTTTGCTTCTTTTTCACATTCAACGATTACACTTTTTCCAAAACCCTTTAGCTTTGTGGTTAAGTACGCAGTGGCCCACTTCTTGTATTCTTCGTTGGGGGTGATGATTAAGACTTTGTCACCTTCTTCCTTTATTAAAAACTGACGGAATATACCCACCGCAAACCTATCCATGCTTTCTATGAGGTTTAGAAAGGTCTCTCCTCCCATGATTCGCTATAGCATAAGGTAAAGGGGGAAAATTTTGTTAAGAAATTGTTAAGAATTTCTTAGGCTTTGGAAGGGTTTTTATAAGTTACAGTATAACCATCAGATTTATTGGAAAAGTTTTAGGAACGTGCTTTGGTCAATCTTTGGTCTTTCAAACAGCTCAAGGTTCTCATTTAAGTGGTATAGCTTGCTCATTCCTACCAGTGCGGTGCCCACTCCTGGAGTGCTCCTTACGAACTGAAGGGCTACATGGATATCCCTCTCTAAGTGGAAAAACTCCTTTAGTTTTTGATGGACACGACCTATCACCCTACCCTGATAGATGGATGCGCTCGTGTAAGTGTAAATGTTTAACCTTTCGCAAGCTTCAAGGGTGGAAAGTTTTTCTCCGTTTATTTCTTGATTTTTTAAAGTGTATGCTTCTGTCATTCCCAAGTTGTATGGAAGTTGGATAAACCTCATGTGGTGATCCTTTCCAGCTACCTTTTCTGCAACTTTGACGATCTGTGCCAAGGATAAATACTGTCTTGAGGAAGGGGACACTCTAAAACCGCTCCAGGTAGCAAGCCCGTAAAATTTAAGCTTTCCAACTCTTACCATCTCTTCCAAGAAATAAAAACACTCTTCCAGCTTCTTTAGGAATTGCTCCCTTGAGAAAAAGTTCAGTTGCTCTTCGGGATTGTGAAGAAAATATATATCTATGTAATCTGTTTGCATGTTTTCCAAGCTTTTGTTAAAACACCACTCTATAAACTTAGCTCCAAGGTAGTGTCCTTGGGAAGTCATCTCTTGAATGTTTATAATGCCAGTATTAATAAAGTTCTCGTAAAAATAATCCTTTGGATCTACTCCAAGTTCCACGTCGTAAGGAACATAACCACCCTTTGTAGATATAACAAAGTTCTCCCTTCCGAACTCACTTACTACCGCACCCACGTCCCTCTCGCTCTTCATATACCTATACACTATGGCAGTATCTACCACATTAACTCCCCTTTTGAAAGCTTCACGTATAACTTCCCTGTAGCCTTGTGAGGTTTTTTCATCCAAATCTCCCAAATAGGTTCCCACACCAAGCTCAGAAAGGGATAAGTTTAAAAAATTCTTTTTTTCCATCAGTTAAAAGATAGGACTTTATCACACTCAAGCATTATTCTTGAGAGATTATAAGTAGAACTGCTTTCAAAGAAGGGAAGGGGTTCTTTTATGCCCCTTTGGTGGGCAGAATGAGAACAAAACAGAAGCCTTGCTCCGAGCTTTTTAAACTCTTCCGTTTCCGGTCTTATTGTATAGTATGCACCGTTGCCCGTAAAGAAGATGATAACCTCTCCCTTTTTTACCAATTCTTTTGTTAGCTTTAAAATAGTTGCGTAGTCTTTTGAAAAAGGATTACTGCTTACTACAAAAAGAAACCTCATTTAACCTTCCTTATGAGTATTTCCCAACTGCCATTGTCTAACTTATTAACTGCCAGCACTTCTTGTCCTTCTTCCTTCATGCTTTTTGGCACGTTTTCCACGGATGGCGGATAGTCTAAAATAACTCTGAGAACCTGACCCACCTCCATTTGCTCCAAAACAAGCTTACTTTTCACGAAGGTAAATGGGCAAACCTCACCTTTTATATCAAGTTCTCTGTCCGCCATAGCTTTATAATTATAAACCCCGGTGGAACTTCAGGAGCTGAAAAAAGTCATACAAATTCTTCGCAGAGAATATGACCACCTTAATGCTCCTATAGAAAAGCTGAAGGCTCAAAAGAGAGGAGATCCTTTGAGATCTCTCATATGCACCCTTCTTTCTACTCGCACAAAGGACGAAACAACTGCCGAAGTTTGTAAAAGGCTTTTTGAAAGAGTAAAGAGCTTGGATGATCTTTTGGAAATAGACCAAAAGGAGCTTGAAGGCTTGCTGTATCCTGTGGGCTTTTACAAAAACAAGGCAAAATACCTTAAGCAGATTGCTTTACAAATTAAAGAAGAGTTCAACGGTGAGGTGCCTAACACCCTTGAGGGGCTTCTGAAGCTGAAAGGAGTGGGAAGGAAGGTAGCAAACATAGTCCTTGTGGAAGCATTCGGAAAGCCAGCCATAGGTGTGGATACGCACGTGCATCGCATATGCAACCGCTGGAAGCTCGTAAACACAAAAACTCCAGAGCAGACAGAGAAGGCGCTAACTCAGATATTGCCAAAAGAATACTGGATGGACTTTAACAGGCTTTTGGTAGCCTTTGGGCAGACGATCTGCAGACCAGTAAAGCCAAGGTGCGATGTGTGTCCTGTGAGAACCTTTTGCGACTTTGTTAAAATAAAAGCTTCATGAGCAAAACCCTTGTTATGAAGTTTGGTGGCACCTCCGTAGGGAATCTGGAGAGAATACAGAACGCAGCAAGAAGGGTCTTCAAAAAGACAGAGGAAGGCTATAAAGTTGTGGTGGTATCCTCTGCTATGGCGGGAGAGACAGACAGGCTTATAAATTTGGCAAAACAGATAGATAAGTTTCCTTCGGAGCGGGAGGTAGATATGCTCATAAGCACGGGGGAACAGCAGGCAATAGCCCTCTTTGCACTAACCCTTAACAAGCTCGGTGTTCCTGCAGTGAGTCTTTGCGGATGGCAAGTGCCCATAATAACGGATAAGGTCCATACAAAGGCAAAGATAAAGAAAATAGGGGTTCAGAGAATAAAAAACCTTTTGGAAGAGGGATACACGGTGGTAGTAGCGGGCTTTCAAGGTGTGACGGAGGATTGGGAGATAACAACCTTAGGAAGGGGAGGCTCAGACCTTTCGGCGGTAGCCTTAGCCCACGCCTTAAATTCAGACTGTGAGATATACACGGATGTGCCCGGAGTCTTTACCGCAGACCCAAGAATAGTTCCCAAACCAAGGAAAATACCTTACATCTCCTACGAA
Source organism: Thermocrinis sp. (assembly GCF_036781485.1). Lineage (NCBI taxonomy): Bacteria > Pseudomonadati > Aquificota > Aquificia > Aquificales > Aquificaceae > Thermocrinis > Thermocrinis sp. The sequence continues at coordinate 136,006 of NZ_DAIQAX010000002.1, read as the reverse complement.
GAGATGCTTGAGATGGCTTCCCTTGGAGCAAAGGTTATGCAGGCAAGAAGCATTGAGCTTGCCATGAAGTATGGTGTTAGAATACACGTAAGGAGTTCCTTTTCCGAAGAGGAGGGAACATGGATAGTGCCGGAGGATGAAGTTATGGAGAAGGTAGAAGTTAGAGCTATAACCTTAGACACAAAAGAATCCCGCATAACCGTAGTGAGGGTGCCGGATAGACCTGGTATAGCCTACAGTATATTCAAAGCCTTAGGGGATGCTCACATAGTGGTGGATATGATAGTGCAGAATGTGTCCCATCAAGGCTACACGGATATGTCCTTTACTGTCAATAAGGCGGATGCGGACAAGGCGGAGGAAATAGTTAAGAAAGTAGCCAAAGAGATAGGAGCTCAGGGGGTAGAAAGGGACGACAATGTAGCCAAAGTATCCGTTGTGGGCATAGGTATGAAAAGCTCCTACGGAACTGCTGCGAAGATGTTTGAAGTGCTTTACAAAAACAACATAAACATAATGGCAATATCTACCTCTGAAATAAAAATATCCTGTCTAATTGAAGCCAAATACGGAGAGCTTGCTGTTAGAGAACTTCATTCTGCCTTCATAGAAGAAGGGGATAAGGTGCAGGTTATAAACAGTTGAGCCTGATAGTTTTGCTTACGGATTTTGGAACAAAAGACGGCTTTGTGGGAGCGGTAAAGGGAGTTTTGCTTTCTATAAACCCTTACTGTCAGATAGTTGATCTAACTCACGAAGTAGAACCCTTTAACGTAATGGAAGGTGCGCTCATTTTAAGGGCACACTACAGATACTTTCCCAAAGGGAGTATATTCCTTGGGGTGGTGGACCCGGGAGTAGGTTCAGAAAGAAAGGCTGTAGCTGTCAGGTGCGGTGCCTATACCTTTGTCGGACCGATGAACGGACTTTTTGACTTGGCGCTAAGGGACATAGCTATGCCCCCCGAATGCTATCTTATTGAAAACTTTACTCTTCCAAGGATAAATCAAACTTTTCACGGCAGGGATGTTTTTGCTCCCGTGTGCGGTTACCTGTCAAAGGGTGTGCCTTTGCAAATGTTAGGAAGAAGGATAGAATATGAGTTTTTGCTTGAGTGGGAGAAGGCAAAAGAGTTCAAAAACAAAATAGAGGGTAAGGTTATACACTTTGACAGATACGGTAATGCCATAACCAACGTACCCTGCGGTAAATACTCTCATGTTGTATTTAGAGGGCAAAAAATAAAGGTAGTTAGCTACTTTTTGGAAGGGGAAAGGGAGCAGATAAACGCAGTGTGCGGAAGCTTTGGATACATGGAACTTTTTGTTCCTATGGGGAACGCAAAGGAAAGGTTTGGGATAAGTTTGGGAGAAGAGGTATGCTTTTTTACTTCTGAGGTCTAAAAGCCTTTAATCTTTCTTCCTTTGTTTCTATGTATGGACCACCTATTAGGTCTATGCAGTAAGGCACTGCAGGAAATACCGCATCCAAGCACAGCTTTATAGATTGGGGTTTTCCGGGAAGGTTAATGATCAGGGTTGAGTTTCTTATGCCAGCTGTTTGTCTTGAGAGGATGGCTGTAGGCACCTGCTTTAAAGATACTGCCCTCATCAGCTCTCCAAAGCCCGGAAGCATCTTTTGACACACAGTTTCAGTAGCCTCGGGTGTTACGTCCCTCGGTGCAGGACCCGTTCCTCCAGTGGTAAGAATAAGGCAGCACTTTTCCACATCTGCCATGTGAATTAGAGCGCCCTCTATTATCTCTCTTTCGTCGGGAACTATGCGATAGACCGTTTCAAAAGGTGTGGCTACAACTTCGTGAAGGTATTCTATAATATACTTTCCGCTTATGTCCTCGTATTCTCCTTTGCTGGCTCTATCCGATATAGTTAGCACACCAAACTTCACTTTTTCCATTTCAAATTTTAACTTAAAATATTATACTCTTTTTTTGAGGAGCGTAAGATGGCAATTTTAGAACATGATTCATGCGGAGTAGGTTTTGTATGCCATACTAAAGGAGAGCAAAGCCACCAGATAGTTAGGTGGGGTGTGCAGGCGGTAAAGAACCTCACCCACAGAGGTGCTGTAGGTGGGGACGGCAAAACGGGAGACGGCGCAGGCGTTATGATAGAGATCCCCAGGAAGTTTTTCAGAGATTACATAGAGGAAAAAAACCTTCCCCTTAGTTCCATAGAGAACTTGGCCGTTGGAGCAGTTTTTTTATACCAAGACGTAAAGGACAAAGTGGAAGAGCATATAAGAAAAAGCCCTTTTAGACTGGTAGGATGGAGAGAGGTGCCCGTAGATAGCTCGGCGGTGGGAGAGTCTGCCCTAAGGGTTATGCCCAAAATCTTTCACCTTCTTTTGGACTGCGAAAGGGTAGAACCTACTTTGAGAGAGCTTGAGCTTTACCTTTTAAGAAGGATCATAGAAACGGACAGCAAATTAAAGGACAAACTATACTTTGCCTCTTTGTCCTCAAAAACGCTGGTCTATAAGGGAATGCTCGTTGCTCCCCAGTTGGACATATTCTATCCGGACCTTTTGGACGAGAGAATAAAGTCTTGGTTTTGCCTTTTCCACCAAAGATACTCCACAAACACTTTTCCCAACTGGAACTTAGCCCAGCCCTTTAGATATTTGGCACACAACGGAGAGATAAACACGATTTTGGGAAACAGAAACTGGATGATGGCACTGCAGCACGAGCTGGAGCATGAGCTTTTCGGTGAGAGAATAAAGCTTGTAAGACCTTTGGTGTCTCATCAGGAAAGCGATTCAGCTTCTTTGGACAGGGTTTTTGAACTTTTGGTGTTGGCCGGATATTCTCCAGAGCATGCCATAAACATGCTCATACCTCCCGCTTGGGAGTCCGTGCCTTGGCTTTCGGAGGAGGTCGTAAGGTTCTTTGAGTATCAGTCCCTTTTGATGAAGCCTTGGGACGGACCTGCAGCCATAGCCTTTACAGACGGGAAGGTGATAGGAGCCCACTTAGACAGAAATGGCCTTAGACCCTCAAGGTATATTCTCACAGAAGACAACATACTTATTTTGGGCTCCGAGGTGGGCATGGTAGATTTGGAGGGGAAGAAGATAAAAGAAAAGGGAAGGCTTGGACCAGGGGATACACTTTTGGTAAATCCAAAGGAGGGCAAGCTGGAAAAAACGGAAGAGATCCTTCAAAGATTGGCAAAACAAAAGCCTTACGGAGAATGGATAGACAGATATCTCGTAAGACTGAAGGAGCTGGCAAAAGACCAGTCCTTTGAGCTAAGTCAGGACAACGAACTAATCAGAAAACAGATAGCCTTTGGATATACCCAAGAGGAGATAAAAAACGTTTTAGCTTATATGGCTAAAGAAGGAAAAGAGCTAACCTTTTCAATGGGAGATGACACACCCATACCACCCCTTTCAGAAAAGCCAGTGCTGCTTTTTAGATACTTCAAGCAGAGGTTTGCCCAAGTTACAAACCCACCCATAGACCCCATAAGAGAAAAAGCGGTTATGTCCCTGAGGATGAACTTGGGCTACAAGAGAAATTTCTTAAAAGAAACGCCCGAGCATGCGAAGAGGCTCCAAATAGACAGTCCCATACTTCTTCCCCACCAGTTTAGAACCCTTATGGAGCAGAATCACTTTAAAGTAGCTTGGATTCCCATAACCTATCCAAAGGAAAGAAGCTACTGTATAGTGGAACTTCAGGATCTGGCTGGCGAAAGGCGTATAACCGACCTTATATACGACGCTATGTATGAAGGTATTGCCATATGCGACCTTAGGCTGGGGGTGGAGATTGTTTGCAGAAGGGTAGAGGAAGCGGTAAGGGAAGGTGCAGAAATTATAGTCCTATCAGACGCAAACATAAACAAATACAGACTTGCGGTGCCAAGCCTTTTGGCGGTTTCCGCAGTTTTCAAGTGGTTATCAGAGAGAAAACTTTCTAACAAAATATCCATAGTTGTGGAAACAGGTGAAGCGAGGGATACACACCATATGGCTTGCTTGGTAGGTTATGGAGCCTCTGCTATTTATCCATATTTGGCTTATCAAACCATAAAAGAGCTCTGTCAGTCAGGAGAGATAGACCTGCCCTACGAGAAAGCTATTTTGAACTACAAAAAAGCTTTGGAAGACGGAATTCTCAAGATAATGTCCAAGATGGGTATATCTACTCTAAACTCCTACCAAGGGGCAAAGATCTTTGACACCGTATGCTTAAACAGGGACTTTGTGGAAGAATACTTTCCGGGCACACCCGCAACCTTAGAAGCAGACGGGATCTTTGAAGTCCAAGATGGTTTAATTAGAAGACATGATCTGGCATATGAAGTAGATAAGCCACAGCTGGATTATGGCGGGGACATGAAGTTTAGAAAGGGTGGAGAGTGGCACGCTTGGTCTCCTTTCGTAGTGAGGGCTTTGCACAAGTTTTTGGAAACAAAGAACTACGAAGACTACAAGGAGTTTTCAAGGATAGCAAACCAAGAGAGACCTACCTTCATAAGGCATCTTCTAACTTACAAGAAGGCTGGAAAGCCACTCCCGATAGAGGAAGTGGAACCAGAGGAGAGCATACTAAAGAGGTTCGTAACGGGTGGCATGTCCTTGGGAGCTCTTTCTCCAGAAGCTCACGAGGTTTTAGCGGAAGCCTGCAACCGCCTTGGCATGAAGAGCAACTCTGGAGAAGGTGGAGAGGATCCACAAAGGTATTGGACCATCAAAAACTCAGCCATAAAGCAGGTTGCATCCGGAAGGTTTGGTGTAACTCCCACCTACTTAGCTTCTGCCAAAGACATTGAGATAAAGATAGCCCAGGGTGCCAAGCCCGGAGAGGGGGGACAACTGCCGGGACACAAAGTAAACGAATACATAGCCAAGCTAAGACACGCCCAACCCGGCATTACCCTAATATCTCCACCACCCCATCACGACATCTATTCCATAGAAGACTTAGCCCAGCTTATAAACGACCTGAAGGAGTCAAACCCAGAGGCAAGGGTGTGCGTCAAGCTTGTGGCCGAAACGGGAGTGGGAACGGTGGCAGCAGGAGTGGTAAAGGCTTATGCAGACATAGTGCAGATAAGTGGAGCGGAAGGAGGAACGGGTGCAAGTCCTTACAGTTCAATAAAGAATGCGGGCAACTATTGGGAAATAGGTTTGGCTGAAACTCAAAGGGTTTTGATGGAGAACAACTTAAGAGACAAGGTGCGCCTTAGGGTAGACGGTGGGATGAGAACGGGTAAAGATGTAATAATTGCAGCCCTTCTTGGCGCAGAGGAATTTGGGTTTGGGACTGCTGCAATGATAGCGGAAGGTTGCGTGATGGCAAGGCTCTGTCATACGAATCAGTGTCCCACCGGAGTAGCAACGCAAGACCCAAAATACAGGGAAAAGTTTAAAGGAAAAGTGGAAAATGTTATGGCATATTTTAGAGCGGTGGCAAGGGAAGTGAGGGAAATACTGGCGCAGATGGGTTTTAGAAGCATGGATGAGATAATAGGAAGGAGGGACTTGCTGGAGGTGATAACCTTTGACCATCTGCCTGGCTCTATGAGGATTAAACTTGAAGAGTTTTTAAAAGAGGACTATCCAAAGGACAAGCCTTTGAAGTGTCTTGTAGATAGAAACGACAACCCAAGAAGAAGCCCATTGGCACAGCAAATAGAGGAAGAAATACTGCCATACATAGAAAGGGGGGAGAAAGTGCAAAAAGAATATAAAATAAGAAACATAGACAGGTCCATACCTACCCGCCTTGCATACTACATAGCGGTTAAATACAGAGATGAGGGGTTGCCGGAAGATACTATAAACCTTACCTTCTTTGGCACCGCAGGACAGAGCTTTGGTGCATTCAACCACAGGGGAATGTCTTTAACCCTTGTGGGGGATGCTAACGACTATGTGGGTAAGGGCATGTATGGGGGAAGAATAGTTATTAAACCTTCGGATGTGGAGGATACTCAAAACCATGTCATAATGGGAAACACCTGCCTTTACGGTGCGACAGGTGGAGAGCTTTTCGCCGCAGGAAAGGCTGGAGAGCGCTTTGGAGTTAGAAACAGCGGGGCTATTGCGGTAGTAGAAGGGGCTGGCATGCACTGCTGTGAATACATGACCGGTGGTATAGTGGTAGTTCTTGGTCCAGTGGGATACAACCTTGGCGCGGGCATGACCGGAGGATACGCATACATTCTTGATCCAGAGCTTCCAAAGAAGGTAAACACCTCCTACGTGATAGCAAGGGGGCTTATTACTGAAGCGGAGAAAGAAGAGCTAAGAGAGCTAATAAAAAAACACTACACGTACACATCAAGCCTTTGGGCAAAGCACATATTGGACAACTTCTCCGAATACCTAAAAAGCTTTTACAAAGTTATTCCCATAGAAGCTTGCAAGAGAGACAGCTTTGGCGCAACGGACGTTTGCGAAGTAGAGCTTAAAACTTAGATGTCTTACGATGTAGAAATATCAGGGAAGGTATGCCATAAAGAGCAGAAGATAGAAGAAGAAAAGCGTGAAACACAAGGGCAAGCTTTATAGGCTCCTTAAGGCTCTCTCCAAAGAGCTTTTGAGGCAAAGAAAAACTAAGCTCGTAGGTGCCAAAGCCACCAAAGCTGTGAATAGGCAAAACCGTGCTTAGCTCACCACCTAAAAAACTTAAAAACAATAAAACAGAAGGATCCAAACCTACCAAAAACATAAGGCTGGAAAACTTCAGAAGGGCAGAGATCAGAGAGAGAACGCAAGCCAAAAGGGAACTGTAAAAGTTAGCGTCAAGCCCTTTAAATCTTCTTAAAGGAACATGCAGAAAAAGGGAGATTGAAAACAAAAAAACCGGAAGAAATCCAAGGTAGAGGCTTGTCTTCTCAAGCGCATAAAAGAAAGTGGTAAGGATAAAAAGTCCAAAGAGGTCCAGTAGCCTTCCCCAGAGAAAAACTACCAAAGAGGTTGAAAGGTTAATCCCAAGTTTTCTTGAGTAGTAAAACCAGCTGAGCTCTCCAGTCCTTGCGGGCAGTAAGTTATTCAAAAACACGTTCGCACTGTTTATGAAGAAGGACTGAAAAAAGGAGATGTCTTTAAGAAGTATTTTCCATCTTATACTCCTGGTAATGTGGCTCATCCCATAAAAAAAGCTTGCAAGAAGAAAGCCCTTTAGAGTTATCAACCCAAGAAAGTTTATTATCTCCTTTGGTGGCAAAAAGTAGAAAAGAAGGGAAAGAAAGGTGAAAGATAGGAGAAAGGGAAATATCTTTTTCAATCCTGCGGCACGTCGTGGATTACTATCCTTTTGCCCGCCATTCGGGAAAGAATTTCCACCGCAACCTCCACACCAGAGCCCGCACAGGAAGCAAAATGAGAGCTAAGCCCAGCCAAAGTTCCAACCACAAACAAGTTAGGTAAAACCTCATAATCTTTGTGCTTTATCATAACCCTACCAGGCTTTGGGGACTTGGGATTTTCTATAACTTCCAAACCCAAGCCCTCTATGCTGAACTCTTTAAATCCACAAGCCAAAACTAAGTAAGTTGAGCTGTATTGAGCACCAGACTCTGTGACAACTTTGTAGTTTCCGTCGTCTTCCCTGTTTATCTTTATTACCCTCTCCTGAGAAAACTCCACACCACCCCAATCCTCTATCTGTTTTCTCATTATACTTAAAAGCTCTTTTCCCGAGATAGGTGGCAAGCCGGGCACGTTCTTCAGGTATGCCTTGTTTAAATCCGATTGGTCCGTGTCAAAAACCAGATACTTTCTATCTTCAGCCCAGCTCCAATCTCTACCTCTTGCAGATACTAAGGTTAAAGCACACGCCAAACCACTCGCTCCACCACCGATTATGATCACATCGTGCATGGTTAAATATTATACTCTCTCAAATTCCAATTTTTCGTTCAATAAACTAACACGCACCAAATCTCCTTCTTTTATCTCACCTTTTATTATCTTCTCCGCTAAAGGATTTTCCAGATACCTCTGAAGAGTTCGCTTTAAAGGTCTGGCACCATAAGTAGGTTCGTATCCAAGCTTAACCAAATGCTTCTTTGCTTCTTCTGTTAGCTCTATCTTTATATTCTTCTCTGCAAGGCGCTTGTTGATGTTTGCAATAAGCAGGTCTATTATCTGAAGTAACTCCTTCATAGTCAAAGGTTTGAAGACAATCACCTCGTCTATCCTGTTTAGAAACTCTGGTCTGAAGTAGTATCTTAGTTCTTCTAAGACCTTTTCCTTTGCCTTTTCAAACTCCTGCTCTATCTTATCAGTAAGAAGATACTGGGAACCTATGTTAGATGTCATTATGATTACTGTGTTTCTAAAATCTACCGTTCTTCCGTGCGAATCTGTTAGCCTTCCGTCGTCCAGCACCTGTAAGAACAGGTCAAAGACCCTTGGATGGGCTTTTTCTATCTCGTCTAAAAGAAGCACAGAATAAGGTTTTCTTCTTACTGCTTCTGTTAGTTTTCCGCCTTCTTCGTAACCTACATAACCTGGGGGAGCGCCTATTAGCTTTGCTACGCTGTGCTCTTCTTTGAACTCTGACATGTCAAGCCTAATGAGAGCATCCTCTTCTCCAAAGAGAAGCTCTGCCAGTGCTTTTGAAAGTTCGGTCTTTCCTACTCCAGTAGGACCCAAGAATAGAAAGCTGGCTATGGGCCTTTTTGGATCCTTCAGTCCCGCCCTTGCTCTTCTTATTGCCTGAGCTACCGCGTTAACCGCATGTTCCTGGTCTATAACCCTTTTGTGAAGCTCCTCTTCAAGTTTTAACAGCCTTTCCATTTCCTCTTCCTTTAGCTTAGAAAGGGGGATGCCAGTCCATTCAGAAACCACCTGAGCAACGTCTTCGGAGCTTACCACCAATTGCTGGCTTTTGGCACTTTCAAGCTCTTTCAGCTCCTTCTCAAGCTTTATCTTCTCTATCTTTAGGTTTGCCTCCCTCTCATAGTCTCCCCTTTCGGAAGCTTTGATGATTTCGCTGTCTAGCTCTTCCATCCTCTTTTTGATTTCCTGTATCTTAAGATCTATACTTCCCAATTTGGAAAGAAGATCTTGCTTTTCCTTTTCTAACTGTATCTTCCTTATTTTCAGCTGAGCTTCCTTTTCGTAACTTCCTTCTAAGAAAGCCTTTTGTATTTCTTCGTCCAGAGCTTTTATTTTTCTTTCCAGCTCTTGGATCTCTGGTGGAACGGAGACTACCGAGAGCTTTTTCCTTGCACAGGCTTGATCCAGGGCGTCTATAGCTTTGTCTGGAAGCTTTCTGAACGTGACGAACCTTTTGGTGAGTTTTACTGCACTCTCTATAGCTTCATCGGATATTTTCACTTTGTGGTGATTCTCAAGTCTTTGGCGCAGACCTTTTAGTATCTCTATGGTTTCTTCTTCGGTTGGCTCATCTACGTATATAGGTTGAAATCTTCTTTCCAAAGCTGGGTCTTTCTCTATGTACTTCCTGTATTCATCTACCGTGGTAGCACCAATAAGCCTTATCTCTCCCCTTGCCAGGGCAGGCTTTAGCATGTTCCCCGCATCCAAGGAGCCTTCAGCTTTCCCTGCCCCAACCACCGTGTGAATTTCGTCTATGAACAGTATTACGTTAGACTTTTGCTTTACTTCCTCCAAAAGACTTTTTAGTCTCTCCTCAAACTCACCTCTGTATTTGGAGCCTGCCACCAAAGAGCCCATGTCTATGCTTATAACCTCTTTATCTTGTAATTCGATGGGAACCTCCTTGTTTGCTATCCTTTGAGCCAACCCCTCCACTATGGCGGTTTTACCAACGCCTGGATCACCAACTAAGACAGGATTATTCTTAGACTTCCTAAGAAGCACCTCTATTACCTGATTTATCTCCCTTTCTCTGCCTATAACTGGATCCAGTTTGCCTTCCTTTGCAAGCTGGGTTAGATTTGTGCCAAACCTCTCCAGAGGAGACCTTTCCTCTTCCTTTAGCTCTTGGCTTACATCTTTCATCCTTTCACCTCCTAAGCTTTCTTTTAATAATTTACTACCTATGGATTCTTCCACCTCAAGCAAGGCTGTAGCTATGTGATAAGGTTCCACCTGTGCTTTTCCTTCTCTCACAGCCAAGTCTTGAGCCCTTTCCATCACTTTAACCAAGTTTTGAGAGTAATCAAAAGCAGGTGCTATTCCAAAAACTCTCTGATAAACAAGATCCTTGAACCTTTCAGGAGATAAACCGATCTCCTTTAGCTGTTCCAAGACAGGAGATTGTTCCAAAGCCTTTTTAACCAATCCATCTATAGAAAGCTTGTTTTCTAAGAAAGCCCTTACGTCTTCTTGCTTAAAAACCCCCACCAAACTTCTCTCCACGCTATCTAACTGAGCCCTGTACTGGGATTCTATCCTCTCAAGCCTTGCATATTCAACCTCCAACTCCCTAACGCTCCAGTAATCCCCATATCTTCTTGCTCTATCTATTTCCCTTTTAACATCTTCCTTTGCTCTTCTTATCTTTTCCAGCTCTATCTGAACCTGTCCTATGTCAGACTTTATTTGCATTATCTTGCTTCTTAGGTCTATTAGATGCTTAGCTTCTTGCTCCGCTACCTTCTGAACCTGCCCTTTAACTCTGTTTAAATACTCCCCTACCCTCTTTAAGAACTCCTTAGGCTCTATTCCCCTCCTCTCAAGATACTTTCTAAGAGCTGACTTTTCGTCCGCCAGCATAACCATAAGAAGGTGATCCGTATCTACCTTAGTATCCTGCTGGGATCTTGCCAGTTCCTTTGCTCTGTTTAGGTATTCCAAAGACTTTGCGGAAAGAATGTTCTCACTAAACATCTCTGTCCTCCAAATTGATAGTAGGATTAATAATAATATTTAGTGTGTTATTGTCAAGTCTTTAAAACATCTACCCCTTCCCCAATTCTCCGCCAAGAAAACAAAAACCTTATACCTTTACTTGTTTCACAAGCAGAATCTCTGGGAGTTTTCTTATCTCCTCTATTACCTCTTCAGGCACTTCATCGTCCAAGTTTAGTATTCCAAGGGCTATGCCACCTTTCTTTTCCCTTCCAAGCCTAAATCCGGCAATATTTACATTTGCCTTTCCTAGCAGAGTCCCTATCTTTCCTATCACTCCGGGCACGTCCTTGTTTTCAAACAGAAGCATTATGCCCTCTGGTTCCACATCCACCCTGTATTTGTCTATTTGCACAATACGCGGAATGTTCCCCTCCAACACAGTACCAACCACTACCTTTTCGTATCCATCTGATTTTGCAACTACTTTTATGTAGTGCTTAAAATCTACAGTTTCTGTAGATGTTAGCTCCTCAACCTTTAAACCTCTATCCTTGGCTACATAAGATGCATTTATTATATTTATGGGAAAATCTACCACTTCTTTGAGTATTCCCATCAAAACCGCAGAAGCTATAGGATGGAAATGCTCCGCTATATCCCCTCTAACTTCTATATGCACCTCCCTTATTCCTTCCTCAGCCCACTGCACTAAAAATTTACCCATCCTCTCTGCCAGATCCAGATGGGGTTTTATCAGAGTAAGCACGGAAAGGTCTGGAAAGGGAGCATTTACCGCATACTCTACCGTTTGACCCCTTAAGGCCTTAACCACCTGCTGGGCTATTATAACCGCCACGTTCTCTTGGGATTCGTAAGTGTTGGCTCCTATGTGCGGTGAGAGGGACACGTTGGGAAACTTTTTGAGCTTTTCTATAAACTCATAAGGTGGTGGTTCTACCGAATAAACGTCCAGCCCCACTCCTCCGAGCTTGCCAGTTTCCAAAGCCCATATCAGATCCTCGTCCTTTACTATCCCACCCCTGGCACAGTTGATCAGTATAGCCCCATCCTTCATCAGTTCAAATTCTCTTCTTGTTATCATATGCTTTGTCTCGTGGGTCAGCGGAGCGTGTATGGTCAGAACATCCACCTGCTTTAACATTTCCTTCAGATCGTCAAAGAGTTTTACTCCAAGTCTGTCTGCTTTTTCCCTTGGAATGTAAGGATCGTAGGCAAAGACTCTCATCCCAAAGGCTTTGCATCTAATTGCCACCTGAGAGCCAATATTCCCCAAACCTATTATTCCTAAGGTTTTTCCGTATAACTCTGTACCCATAAACTTCTTCCTATCCCACCTTCCTTCCAGCATAGAGTTGTGAGCTACATGAAAGTTTCTTATAACGTTTAACATATGACCAATTGTAAGCTCGGTAGCGCCTATGGTATTTGCACCAGGGGTATTAATGACCAAAATGCCCCTTTTTGATGATTCCTCAATATCTACGTTATCCACACCTACACCAGCTCTACCAATTACTTTTAAGTTTTCCGCCCTTTCCAAAAGTTCTGCGGTAACTGGAGTTCTGCTTCTTGTGATTATGCAGTCGTAGTCTTTTATAACTTCCAAAAGTTCCTGATAGGAAATGTCTGGCTCGTAATCCACCTCAAAATCTGATTCCTTTCTAAGTATCTCAATACCCTTTTCAGAAATCGGATCTGTAATCAGGATTCTAAACATCAAAATTATTATAAACCCAAAATTAGCTTTAATTTTCAGACACTAAAGTGTATTTTAAGATGATCAAGTGATAATTTATACGTTGAATTAGAATATTGATATATAATTTACTTCTTAACTTTATTAAAGGAGGCTGTGCAATGGAGGCTTCAAGAAGGGACCTTTTAGGTCTAGCAGTAGGAGGTTTAGGTGCCTTAGGGGTAGTTGGGGTGCTTTATCCACTCGTGAAAGTTCTTTCTCCCAGTCAGGCTTCCTTGGCAGGGGCAAAGGTGGAGGTAGACCTATCCCAGATACAGGACCTTCAGGTCAGAGTTGTATCTTGGAAAGGAAAGCCCGTGTTTGTGGTAAAGCTGCCAGAGGGTTTTCAGTGGAACGGTAAGGTGACTGAAGCTAGAAATAGTCAGCTACTCCAAGGACAAAATGCCTATGCCCTAATAGCGGTGTGCACCCACCTTGGCTGTGTACCGCTCTGGAAACCACAGGGAGAAGGAGAGTTTAACTATCCTATATTCCACTGTCCCTGCCATGGAGGATATTACTCCCCATGGGGAGACAACATAGCAGGGCCACCACCAAGACCACTTTTTGTTCCTCCTCAAAAGAAAGAAAACAACAAACTCGTAATAGGAGAAGAAGGTTTCGTTAAAGAACTTACTTAATGCAAAGGAGGTAGGAACATGTTTGGAAGAATAGGAAGATGGTTTAACGACAGAAGCAAGCTTTCAGATCTTTGGCAATCTCAGATGGTTGAATACAAAGTGCCTAAGAATTTGACTTTCCCTTACGCTTTTGGCGTAATGGCGTTGATCGCTTTCTTAATTCAGGTGATCTCTGGTATATTCCTGACTATGTATTATGAGCCAAACATACACAGGGCTTTTGACAGCGTCAACTACACCATAATGAAAGAAGTTCCCTTTATGTGGTTGTTGCGTCAGGTCCATGCAGCAGGTGCAAACTTTTTCTTAGCTGTAGTCTATCTTCATATATTCACCGGCATATACTACAACGCCTATAAAAAACCAAGGGAGCTAACCTGGATAGTGGGCTTCTTTATATACTTTGTCCTTCTGATGACTGCTTTGTCCGGATATTTGCTTCCTTGGGGACAGCTATCCTACTGGGGTATGGTGGTAACCACTGAAATCCCCACCTCCATAGACAGTGCTCCCATAATAGGAAAGCTCAAAATAGGAGAAACCATATCCATATGGATGAAAGGTGGTTATGAGCTTGGGCAGATAACCCTAGGAAGGTTTTACGGACTCCACATATGGCTACTTCCCTTAATACTCCTGAGTTTAGTAGGCTTTCACTTCTACCTAGTCAGGGCCCACGGTATAACATCTCCAGACGGTAGAGAAATAGACAAGAAAAAAGAAGGTGTGCCTTTCCACCCGTACATAACATTAAAAGAAGGTGCCTATTTGATGGGATACTTAGCAGTTTTCTTCTTCTTTGTGTTCTTCTACATGAAACACTTCCTACCGGCAGACAACTACGACCCAGCGGATCCTTTCAAAACTCCTGCACACATAGCGCCCGAATGGTATCTTTTGGCCTTCTACACTATGTTTAGGTCAATTCCGGATAAGTTCTTGGGATTTGTAGTCTTCAACTTAGCCCTTCTGCTTCTGTTAATACTCCCATTCTTGGATTTCTCACCGCTTAGGAGTGCAAGAAACAGACCACTGTTCTTTATAATGTTCATAGTGCTTGTAATATCTTCCATGGCTCTTACTATACTTGGAACTATGCCACCCACTCCAACCAACGCTCTACTTGGGTTAATATTTACGTTAGGCTTTCTGTCTTTCTTCTTAGCATTGCCGATAATATCCCTTATAGAATGGGGCTGGTATAAAGCTAAGGGAGGTGATAGGCAATGATAAGGGCTATACTCTTAACAGTCTTAGTGGTAGTCTTCTTTTACATAGTGTGGATTAACAACATATTTGCCCCCCATGCAGAGTACGAAATACCAGAAGAGCACGAAAAGATAATAATGGACGTAAAATACGCTAAGGAAGGGAGGGAGCTTTTCATACAAAACTGCGCTGCCTGCCACTCTGTAAGGTACGACTCGCTTTATCCTAGTTCAATCCAGGCTAACCCCATTCTTCAATCCCTTCAAGAAAAGTATGGAAAAGTTTTACCGAATGACATCTACCAGGCGGTGTTTGCAAATGATTTAAATACCCTGAAGGAATCTTTTGGTAAGGTTCCACCTGACCTATCTACAAGCTACCTTGTTAAAGGACCGGGCTATCTTTATAACTTCATTCTCAAGCCTCAAGAAATCCTACCAGGCACCACCATGCCACCAGTTATGACAGGCAGACCGGAAGAAACCGCAAAGATAGTGGCTTATTTAAAATCCGTGGCTGAACCTCCCCCAGAAGAAAAGTCAAAGAGGAAGGTCATGGGAGTTGTAACTATCGGCTACTTTATAGTTATGGGTGTTCTCATCTGGTTATGGCGCGATAGAATACTTAAAAGGATTGGATTGCACTAATGCAAAAATCTTTCAAAAAGCACTCCCCACATCTGGGGGTGCTCTTACAGTACATCTTTGCATGGGTGTCTATCAAAGCATGAAACTCTTTGTAAATGGTTATATCCCTTGGAATACTATCCTCTATAAGAGCTTTTAGCCTGTCGTAATCCCCCTCTATGTTATAAAGTCTTTTAAATAACCTGATAGTATAGGCATCCACCACAAAGGTTAGTTTATCCCCTGCATAAAGAAGAATTGCATCCGCTGATTCTTTACCTACACCTTTAATTTTAAGCAATTCTTCCCTACTGACTTTCCTGACCACATCAGTGGGGTTAAAAAAATTAGCCACCCGTTTTAGTCTTTCCGCTTTAGCTTTGTAAAAACCAGAAGGTTTTATTAGTTTAGCAAGCTCTTCGTGGTTTGTTTTTCTTATAAACCTTAGTGAGAGTTCTCCTTCTTTCTTAATGTTCTCTAAAGCTTTTTCTACATTTTTCCATGCGGTGCCTTGAGTTAATATTGTGCCTATTATTATCTCATCCCTCGGATCTGTCCCTCTGCTTTTGTGATAGTGTTCATCCACAGGCCACCAGTTTTGATATCCATAAATATCAAGAAGAGTGTGATAAAGCTCGTACAAGGATATCCTTAACATGTCCGTATATGCCCTTTGGGTCAGACCTATAGGCTTTTCCTAACTCTACAGCCTGCTGATAGGATAATATACCTTCTTTCCTTAAGAATTGCAAAAATTGGGTAAAGTTATGAGTTTTCTTAGCGTTCATGTGTCCCCTTTCAAAGTCAAGTAAATAAACCGTTATATCTTTGCCAATCAGAAGGTTTTTGTCAAGTCTTGCAAACTCATCCCTGTTAATTTCTAAACTGTCTAAAAGAAAAGCCACATCAAGGACCTGAAGGTATATTTTTAACTTTTCCTCAGGTGTCAGCTCTAACTCTTCAATGGGCTTACCTTCAATAAACTCATACATGAAAAAATCTTCCCCTTTTAGTAAGATTTGAGGAAAATGTTTGTAACCTTTTAGTCTTTCAAGTATATCAGCCTCCTTCCTTATGGAATACTCCTTTTCTACGCTTCTGGCAACTTTTACTGCCACCTCTTTTTCCTCAAAGCGCCCTCTGTAAATTATCCCGCGCCAACCCTTGCTAAAATACTGTAGATTTTCTATTCTATCTTTCACATCCTCAAACCTCATCAACTACTTTGTATCCAAAGCTTTCTACGGCAGTCTTCAGAGTCTCAAAAGATACGCTCTCTTCCAAAACAACTCTAGCAAACTGATCCTGAAGAGAAACTTCCACTTCGGAAACCCCTTCTACACTGTAAAGGGCATTCTTTACTGTTCTCACACAGTGCTCACAGGTCATTCCTAAAATTTTTAGCTTTAATTCTCTCATAGACTTCTAATATAATCCTTGCGTCTTCTTTAGTATTCATGTTTATAAAAGCATCCGTAGAGACGCCCAACCGGACTATCTCGCTTTCTTTAACTGAAGTATATCCAACCGCACGCACAAAATCTAAAGCCTTCACTCCTCCAGCTTTTAGATATTCCTCCAAGGGTTTTAGGATTTCCTTTGGGTAAACTCCAAAAAATGTGTATATCTTTCCCCCAATTTCGTACAGCGTTATGTTTTTGTCGTATTTGTTCCAAAGGTATAAGATTAAGTCAGATTTTATTAGTGGCATGTCTGCACTCAGAACAATTATCCTATCCTCCTTGGTGTGATTTAAAGCAGTGTACAGACCAATCAAAGGTAGCTGTTTTTGGGAGATATCTTTTAGAAGTTTAACATCTTTCAAAAATCTATACTTTTCTGTATCCTTTGAAACCACAAAAACTTCACTGCATACTTCTTTAGCTTCCTGCACTATCCTTTGGATGCACGGCATACCACCTATGCTGAAAAGGGTCTTGTCTTCACCAAAACGCTTACTCTGTCCTCCAGCGAGTATGTAGCATTCCATCACTCCTTAAGTATGCTTTCTAATGTTTCCCTATATAAGGGATCATCTTTTAGTTCAAGGGCCTTTTTTATGTATGAAAGAGCTTCCTCTTTTTTCTCCTGCTTGTGGAGCACGTAGGCAAGGTTGTTCATAACGTCCGGATCCTCCTTTAACTTTATAGCCTTTTTATAATAAACTTCCGCCCTTTCGTAATCACCTTTTTTAGCATACACATTACCAAGGTTGAAGTAGGCTATAAAGTTTTTTTTGTCCTTTTTTATGGCCCTTTTGTACTCTTCTTCGGCTAAATCAAGCTTGCCCTGTTTTTCATAAACATAACCTAAATTTACGTGTTCCTCTGCAGTAAGATAATCGCCGAGTATAACAATTCTGGGCAAAGAGCAGGAGCTAAGGAAGATACACAGAAAGATTATGAATTTCATTCTTTCTTCAAGGGCTTAGCTAAACCTTATGAAGTTAAGTATAACACAAGGTTAGATAAGACCGTTTATTCTAAAAACCTTGTGCTAAAAAGATCTCGGAGTAGCTCTTGAAAGTTTTCAACTACTTTAAAGGCATCCTTTAACATTCCTCGCTCCTGTTTCGAAAGCTTGTTTGGATCTAAGTAATTATCCGGTTCATTTCCGCTTGTTATTTTTTCTGCCTGAACTCTGAAGCGTAGCATGTTTAGAAATCTGTAAGTCTCCAAGAGATCCTTTCCAAAGTTCTTTTCTATGATCCCCTTTTCTGTTAGCTTTCTTATTCGGTCGTAGGTATTTCTCTCGCGCACTCCGTTGGCAAGACTAACACATCTGATGCCATGGGCTATGGGAAAGATTCCACCTTTCTTTATATCAAGCTCACCTTTATGTTCACCTGTCCTTTCAACTACAAAACCTCTAAGAAAGGTTAAAGGTGGCCTAAATTTTAATCCCTCCCCGACTAAATAACTCAAAAAAAGACTTTGCCCTATTAGCTTTCTTTCCACAAATTCTTGGAGGCTATCTGCCAGAGTTTTGTCTCCGAAAACGCTTCTAAAGTCAAAAAATATGGCGGAACTCAAGATATTCTCGGGTTTTGGTGTGTCTATCCATAAATTTACCCTTTTTTTCCATTCTTCTTGAGATCCTCTCCATTCTGGGTTTGAGATCATAACATTACCGGGACAAGGAGGAAAGCCAACCTTTAACAAAACCTTTATGTACTCTTCAGAAAACCTTTTAAAATACTCCTTAGGCTCAAAGTCTATTATGGGGACTTCTTTGTAAATTAGGGCGTTGTCTTGGTCCGTCTTTAAACTTTGCTCCTGTCTACCTTCGCTTCCCAGAACGAGTATGGAAAAGGGGACTAAGGGCTCTTCCCCGAGGTTTTTTATTGCCAAGAATACTGCCTTTTTCATAAAACGGTCGTTAAGCTCGGATACGTATTTACCCACCCTCTCTGGGTCTGCTCCTTCTAAAACTAATTCCACAATTGCTTTAGCAGTTTGCTTGTATAGAAATGCTAAATCTTCTTCATCCTTTGACTTTTCTATTTCCTTAAAGAGGAAAACAAAATTTCTACTTTCATAGAGTATTATGTCTCTATCCTCTAAAACTCCTGTGGGTTTTTGATCAGAAAAAACAACCACCCTCCTTATTGCGTGTTTGGACATCAGGGTTAAAACATCTATAAGATAGTCTTCCTCTTCTACACCATATACAGGGAAAGATGCTATTTCGGCAGCTGTAGTTTGTGTCAGATCCTTCCCCTGTGCCAGCATACGTTTTATAATGTCCCTTTCTGTAATGATGCCATAACCATCTTGAAGTCTGACCAATACAGCTCTGTAATCCTCTTCTGCCATCAGATTTATAACTGCATCCAAAGTGGTGTTTGCTTCTACCACGGGTATCCTTTTTGGGTTCATATCCTTCACCTGAACCCTAGCAAGCCTCTCTAAGAGAGTATTTCCTTCTTCTTTTTTTCTTTCAAACCTACCTGCCAGCTTCCTGAGAAAGTATTGATTAAAGGTTTCGTATTCTTTGCAGAGTTTTTTGAAAATCTTGTCAGGAAGCAAAAACAAAAGACAGTCCTCGTAAGCCACAGCAGTAGAAGAAGGTGACTTCCCAGTTAGTAGAGAAACAAAACCAAAGCTTTCTCCCTCTTGAAGATAATCCAGAGTTTCTGTGTCTCTTTTGAGAAGAACAACCCCTTTTCTAACTATGTATAAACTGCTCAGAGGTGTTTGTCCTTCTTGAAATATAACCTCGTCCCTTTTGTAATACTGAACTTGCAGACTATAAACCACACTTTTAAGGATCTCTGGCGGCAAGTAGTTAAAGGGCTCGTGCTCTTTTAGAAACCTCTCCGCATCAAGCATGGTATGTTAAAGAATTTTAACTACCAAAAATCTAAGCAAAAGCAGGGTTATGAGCAACAGAACTGTATGACAGCAGGGAAAGACTACTCTGTATGGTTTGTATAGGGGCTCCGTGAATTGGTAGAAAAACCTATAAAAGAAGTTGTTAAGATCTTTTGTAAAAAATTCAAGGGCGGCCCGCCCAAGGACGAGCCACATAAAGAAGGCAAGGGTGTAGTTCAAAAACTGCTCTAAGGTCATTCTTCCGCACCAGCCTTGACCGCTCCCTTTGGATACCTGATGTTATCCACAAACTCTTGTATTTCCTTAGGTGGTGGAGGTGTTAGACGAGAGACTATAAACGTGACGATGAAGTTGAGGGGCATGCCAAAAATACCAGCGGCGATGGGCTTTATACCAAAGATCTCAAACCCGTAGAACCTGCTGGCTATTAGGTAGGCTATGGTGACGCTTAGGCCCACGATTATACCGGCTATGGCACCGTATTTGTTAGTTCTTTTGTCCCATATTCCAAGCACCAGCGCTGGGAACAGGGAAGATGCAGCCAGAGAGAAAGCCCAAGCAACGAGTTCAACTATTATAGCTAATCTGAAGGAAGCTACATAAGCACCCAGTAAAGCAACAATCAAGAGTAGGGCCTTTCCTATCTTAACCCTTGTGGAAGGAGAAAGATTTGGGTTAATGATCTTGTAATACAGGTCGTGGGATATGGCGTTGGATATGGTAATTAAAAGACCGTCCGCTGTAGAAAGCGCTGCCGCAAGACCACCAGCTGCAACAAAACCAGCTATGACATAGGGAAGACCTGCAATTTCAGGTGTGGCAAGGACTATCATGTCGGGATGTATCTTTATCTCCGCAAATTGGATAATACCATCACCGTTTAGGTCCTTTATGGTGATGAGGCCCACCTTTGCCCACCTTTCTACCCACGAGGGCATCTCAGAAAAAGCTTTTCCTACCAGGTTTAACATCTCATACCTTCCAAAGGCTGCGTAAGCGGGTGCGGTTATGTAAAGGAGCAGTATGAAGAAGAGTGCCCATCCTGCAGAGGTCCTTGCCTCTCTGACGGTGGGTGTGGTGTAAAACCTCATTATGACGTGAGGTAATCCCGCTGTTCCCAACATTAGCATTAGGGTTAGGGCTAAGAAGTTTGCCATGCCCTTTGCGTCAGAAGGTGGAGCAACGTAAGATTTAGGAGGCTTAGAGGCAGCTTCTGCATCCTTCATAGCCTGTGTCCATTTTTCCTTAGCTTCTTTGGGAGACTTTGGATACTCTTTTAGCTTTTGCTCAAGCTCAGCCCTGCTTGGATCATCTGGTGGCAGGGATGCAAGCTTTGCTTCAAGCTCTTTCTTTCCTTCTTCCCAGCTTTGGGGTAGTGCGGCAATCTTGGCTTTTAGCTCCTCTGCCCTTTTCTTGTGGATTTCTCTAACTTCTTGCTCCTTTGGATCATCCTTCAGCTGAGCGAATTTTCGCTCAATTCCCTGTAGGGCAAAGCCGTAAGATATTTGGGATACGGGATTTCCTGTGTATTTGAAAGAGAGAACCGTAACTGGGATTAGGTAAGCGATTATCAGCACTATATACTGTGCTACCTGGGTCCAAGTTACCGCCCTCATTCCTCCCAAGAAGGAGCAAACAAGTATGCCAACCAAACCTAAGAAAACACCTACTTCAAAAGGAATACCCAAAAGTCTGCTGGCTATGATACCCACACCGGTTATCTGGGCAACCAAGTAAGTGAAAGAAACAATAAGGGTGGCTATTATACCTACAAAACGGGGGAATTTTCCTCCATACCTTGCATCCAAAAAGTCAGGAATTGTATATGCTCCGAACTTTCTAAGATAGGGTGCTATGAGAACACCCAACAGAACATATCCGCCCGTCCATCCCATTATAAAGGCAAGCCCATTGTAGCCTTGCAAAGCCAAAGCGCCAGCCATTCCGATAAAAGACGCCGCAGACATCCAGTCCGCCGCAGTAGCCATTCCGTTGAAGACTGCCGGAACTCTTCTTCCTGCCACATAATACTCAGCAACCTTTCCCGTCCTTGAAATAATTCCTATAGCTGCATAAACCGCAATGGTTCCAAAGAGAAAAACATAACCTATAAAGACTGGAGACAATCCGAAGAGTTTTTCTCCTATGCCTAATAGGATAAGAAGAAGTATGAGGCCACCGGTGTAAATAGAATAGACCTTTTTTAATCTGCTTACAAAAGCCTCCTGCGTCATGTCACTCCTCCTCTACACCATACTTTTTGTCAATTTCATTCATACTTTTTGCATAAAAAACTAAAAGTAGAATGAAAACTATTAGCGAACCCTGGGAGCCCATGTAATAACCTAATGGAAAGCCAAAAATAACTATCTTGTTAAGCCAACCAGCTATGAGAGCTGCTCCATAGGAGACCAAAGCCCAAATAACAAGGACTAGATACATAAGGTTGCGGTTTTCCCGCCAATAGCTTTGCAGTTGCTCCTTTGATAGCATGCTACCACCTCCTTTTTATAGGTTTTTGATTTATTTAGTTTAGCAATTTTTGGAATATAGTCAAGTTTATAAGACTATTCATATAATTATTTGCCATGTTAAGCGGTTTTTAATTTCAAAAATATACGATTTTAATCATATACTTTTGAATTTTGCGAGCAAGGGGCTAATTTTTCCAAAAAATCCTTTTATAATTTTTAAACAAAAAGGAGGTCTAACATGGAGGCAAAAGATGAGGTCCTTTTAAAGGTGGAAGACAAGTACCATCCTCCCAAGGATGTCTTAGACAGGGCTTGGATCAAGGATTACGAGACTCTTTATCAAGAGTCAATAAGGGACAGAGAAGGCTTTTGGGCCAAGGTGGCAGAAGAGCTTCACTGGTTTAAAAAATGGGACAAGGTTTTGGATTGGCAGTTTCCGTACGCTCAGTGGTTTGTAGGAGCTAAGACAAACATTACTTACAACTGTTTGGACAGGCACGTAAACAATGGCAGAAGGAACAAAGTAGCCTACATATGGCTAGATGAGGAAAACAACGAAAAGAAGATAACTTATGGGGAACTCTTAGAACTTGTTAGTAGAATAGCAAACGGCTTAAAGTCCTTAGGTGTAAGAAAGGGAGACAGAATTTCTATTTACATGCCAAACACCATAGAGGCTATTGCTTGTATGTTAGCATGTGCTAGAATTGGTGCCATTCATAGCGTTGTGTTTGCGGGCTTTAGTGAAGGTGCACTCAGAACAAGGATAGAAGATGCAAAGGCAAAAATCGTGATTACAGCAACGTACACAAAGAGGAGGGGAAAGAAGATAGATTTACTTTCAACAGCTTTAAGGGCAATAGATGGGTTTTCTTTTGTGGATAAGGTGGTTGTATGGGATAGAGACAAAGATGTGTTAAACGGAGAAAATCCACAGCTTGTGAGCTTAGATAAGCTCATACAGGAATCATCTCCTGCTTGTGAGCCCGAAGTTATGGACGCAGAGGACCCTCTATTTATCCTTTATACATCTGGCACAACAGGAAAGCCAAAGGGAGTTCTTCATACCACCGGTGGTTATATGGTGGGAACATACTACACTACCAAGGTAGTCTTTGACGCCCACGAGGATGACATCTACTGGTGCACCGCAGATATTGGATGGATAACAGGACACTCTTACATAGTTTATGGACCCCTTGCCAATGGGCTAACTTCTCTAACTGTGGAGGGTGCGCCAGATTATCCAGACCCGGGCAGATGGTGGAGTTATGTAGAAAAGTATAGAGTAAATATCTTTTACACCGCACCCACTGCTATAAGAATGTTTATGAGGTACGGAGAGGAGTGGCCAGCCAAGTACGACCTTTCTTCTCTGAGAATTCTGGGTAGTGTGGGCGAGCCTATAAATCCGGAAGCTTGGGAGTGGTATTACAAAAACATAGGAAGGGGGAAATGCGTAATAGTGGATACATGGTGGCAAACAGAAACGGGCGCCCACATGATAACCACTATCCCATCCTATCCGGCAAAGCCAGGAAAGGCTGGGAAGCCCTTCTTTACCATAGAGCCAGCGGTGGTGGACGGTTCAGGAAACCCCTTGCCTCCAAACACTGTGGGGAATTTAATAATAAAAACTCCCTGGCCATCCATGCTCAGAACTTGTTGGGGAGAGCCAGAAAGGTATGAAAAGTATTGGACTGCTATTCCAGGAAATGTTTACTTTACAGGGGACTTGGCCACTTACGACGAAGAAGGTTACATAATGATCCTTGGAAGGGCGGATGATGTTTTGAACGTAGCAGGGCACAGAATAGGCACTATGGAAGTGGAGTCTGCTTTGGTGGACCATAGCGCAGTGGCGGAGGCGGCGGTTATAGGAAAGCCTCACGAGATAAAAGGAGAATCTATAAAAGCTTTTGTAATACTTAAGAAAGGTGTGGAACCTTCCGATAGGCTGAAGGAAGATATAAAGCAACATGTAAGACAGGTTTTGGGTGCTATTGCAGTCCCCGATGAGATAGAGTTTGTGGAAAAACTTCCCAAGACAAGAAGCGGAAAGATAATGAGGAGGGTTTTAAAAGCACAGGAGCTTGGCCTACCAGTAGGCGATATTTCCACATTGGAAGACTGATTGAACCCATGGGGGCCTTGCCCCCTTGACCAAGCCCATTAATGTGTGGTAGTATAATCTAGCCACAATGGGGTGGATAATTGGTTTGTTTTTGGCAGTGGCTTTTACTATGGCCAATGAATGCTTA
This sequence comes from Thermocrinis sp., assembly GCF_036781485.1. NCBI lineage: Bacteria > Pseudomonadati > Aquificota > Aquificia > Aquificales > Aquificaceae > Thermocrinis > Thermocrinis sp. The sequence continues at coordinate 111,935 of NZ_DAIQAX010000002.1, read as the reverse complement.
CCAATAGAAGGATATGCTTCTTGGTATGGGGGTAAGTTTCACGGAAGGAAGGCATCAAGTGGTGAGATGTTTGACAAGTATAAATATACCGCTGCGTCAAAGCGCTTTGATATGCACTCTTACGTGCTGGTTAGAAATCTTGAAAACGGCAAGGAAGTGGTGGTCAGGATAAATGACAGAGGGCCTTACAAGAGAGGAAGGATAATAGACCTTTCAAAGTCCGCTGCGGAAAAGCTGGGGATGCTCAAGAAGGGCGTGGTTAAGGTCCAGGTATTACCCTTGGGCTGCGTGACAAAGGGAGACTCAGAGGAGATCATCGGAGACCTCATAAAGACCGATTGATCAAAAGCGTTCCACACCCGCCCAGCTTATCCTTCCTGTACCTTGTGGATAGAGTGACTCTTACATCCTGAGATTTTAGTAGAAAAAAGTGTTTTTCGTATTCTTCTGGCGACATTTGAACAAAGTTTGCATTGGTTGTATTGTAATACAGCAAAACCGCATTCACACCTAAAGCCTTTACAAGCTTAGCAAATTCTAAAAGCTCCTCCTGCGAATCGTTAATACCTTTCAGTAACAAGTAAGCCAAACCTATTTTTTTCTTTTTGCGTTTGCTTAGAACTCTCAGATGAGTTTTTAAGACATCCAAAAGGGTCTTAAGACTTCCTGCGTGGGGTAGTAGGTATTTTCTTTTTTCTTCGTCTAAGGTGTGAATGGATATTGTTATGCCGTTGTGTGGAAGGTTTAGAAGGTTTAAAAGCTTGTCTGTTGGAAAGCCAGTGGTATAAAAGGAAACCTTTACGCCATCTTTTTTAAAAGCCCAGAAAGCCTGTTCTACATTTTGATAGTTCATAAGAGGTTCGCCTATTCCTGCGATGGCTATCCTTTTTATTGGGAGCCTTTCCTTCAGAAGCTTATACTGTAAATATATCTCCTCGTAGCTTAGGTTTCTAAAAAGTCCCTTTGAGCCCGAAAGACAAAAAGGACAACCTATGGCGCAACCTACCTGTGAAGAGATACAAAGTGTGTCCCCCCTATAAAAAACTGACTCCACTCTTAAACCATCGTCCAACTCAAAAAGGTATAATCTGTTTAAATCACTCCTGAGTTCCTGCAAAAGCCTCATAGTCTAAGTTTATTCTTCTGCAACACGTGGGACATTTTCTACAATTTTCCAAGGACTTTTTATAACCGAAGGGCAAGATCTCCTCTAAGGGCACACGAACTTTTTTGTCATCAGCCTCTAACATAGCATACTCTTGAATAGGATCTACAAAGGCAAGCCTGAATTCTTTACCTTGATAACAAAGAGGTGTTCCAATTTCTGGTAAGATTTCCTTTACTAAGTAATTGTCCCTTTCGTACGCCAGACAGCACAGAAGTCTTCCACAGGGACCTGTGAATTTAGAAGGAGAAAGGGGGAGGTTCTGATTGTGTATGTCATAGACGTAAACAGATTCAAACTTCTCTGTAAATTTTGCACAGCATGTGTCGTTGCCACAGTTTCCAACCCAACCCATCATCTGAACTGCATCCCTAACTCCAACCTGCCGCATTTCTATACGTTTTTTTACAACCTTTGCAAGGTCCCTCACCAAAGGTCTAAAATCGACCCTCTGCTCAGCAGTGTAGTAAAAGAAGACTTTAGACTTATCAAGTGGTATGTATGTTTTGAGAAGCTTCATGCCGAGGTTGTACTGCCTTATCTTATCCTTACACAATTCATGCACTTCTTGCGCCTTTTTTTCGTTCTCCTCTGCATTAGCTATATCTTCTTCGTTAGCCCTTCGTACAAAGGACACTCTTGAGGACGAACTCTCTTTTGAATAACCCAGAACTTCTACGATTTCCTCCCCCTTTTCCGAATTGACTACTATTAGATCGCCCCGACTTAACTCTTCATTAACGCCGTCAACCTGCGTAATCTTCCTTGTATCCTTGAAGCGAGCCTTTATGTAAAGCAAGGTTATTACCTCCTTCCAAGTAAATATAAAACATCAACAATGTAAGGTTTAATCCTCTTCCCAAATATTCCATAGTTGAATACAGCCTATCCAATATTAGTTTATAACTATCGTCTTTTTCTTTCAAATACTTTTTGTGAATTAGAAAGGTAAGGACCTTGAGAAACAGCATTTGATCTTCTTCGCTTAGATTGTCTAATTTGTTAGCTATATTGTATACAGTCATTATATCCCCGCTTAAGAAATTCAATGCAGTTTTTACAAGATCTTCTTTTTCCTTTATCTGATTTAAAAGTTTTAGACTTCCATCCGCAAGCTCTAAAAGTGTTGGGTCAGTTATCCCAGTTCTTTTGGTTAATTCGTCCATCGTTAGAGGGGGGATCTCTAACAAAAAGCACCTTGACTTTATAGTTGGTAAGATCTTGTGTAAATTGTTGCATACTAATATGAAAAAGGTATCAGCTGGAGGCTCTTCCAATACCTTAAGTAAAGCATTCTGTGCATAGAGGTTCATAGTCTCCGCATTTTGGATGAGGACGACCTTTTTATTAGAAAGGGCTGGTCTGATATAGACAAAATCCTTTAAAGCTCTTATTTGATCCACTTTTATTTCTGTCTTTTCGGGCTTTATACATATGAAGTCTGGATGATCTCCTTGGAGATACAAAAAAATCTCTTTACCGTAGGAGGACTCTCCAAAAACTCTCAGTTTCTCCTCGGGTGTGGAAAAAAAGTCCTTGATCAGTGTGCAGGAGGTACAACTACCACAGGGTGGATACTGGTTTTTTAAGCACAAGATAGCTTGGGCAAGTTCAGAGGCAATTTCCCTTTTGCCTATACCTTCTTTACCGTAAAAAAGAATAGCATTAGGTATGCGTCCTTGCTTATACATCTTCTCTACAAAAAGCCTAGCCTTCATGATCTGGTCTTTTGTATAAGTTTCAAGAATTCTTCCCTTGTCCGTAGATCTGATAGGAAAACACCTCTTAGTGCAGAGGTTGTGGTCAGATGGCCGGGAGACATTACCCCTCTCATAGACATACACAGATGCTCCATTTCTAAGACCACGGCCACGCCCTTAGGTTTTAGTTGTTCCATGAGAAAGTCAGCTATTTGATTGGTTAGTCTTTCTTGAACCTGGGGTCTTAAGGCAAAGGCTCTGACAGCCCTTACCAACTTGGACAGTCCGCAAACTATACCTTGAGGTATGTAGGCTATATGGGCTTTTCCAAAAAAAGGCAGTAGATGATGCTCGCACAGGCTATATACGGTTATATCTCTTACCAAAACCATTTCGTTGTAATCTCCAAACTCTTCAAAGAGTTTGAAGTCAAAGTTTCTTTGTTTGTCAAACTCTTCCCACATGCGCGCCACTCTATTAGGTGTTTCCTTTAAACCCTCTCTATCTGGATCTTCTCCTATGGCTTCTAAGAAAAGCCTTACGGCTCTTTCAATCTTTTCTTTATCTATAGCCACCTTTCTATCCTCCTTGCTATTTCTTCTCCTACAAACCCAAAATGTTCCATAAGTTTTTCTCCCGGTGCGGATTTACCAAACTCTTCCATGCTTATTATCAATCCGTCCATACCTACGAATTTATGCCAGACTAAGCCTCTTCCCGCCTCTACCGCCACCCTCTTTTTTACATTCCGCATAAGAACTTTTCTCTTATACTCTTCTGGCTGAGTTTCAAAAAGTTCAAAGGAAAAGACATTTACCACGCTAACTTTTATGCCCTTCTCTTCTAAGATCTGCTTGGCTTTCAAAGCTGGATGCACTTCCGAGCCAGAAGCAAAAATTACCACTTGAGTTTCCTCTCCTCCATCTGCCAATACATAAGCACCTTTTAGACACTCCCAGTGGGAAGAATACTTTTGCCTGTCTATGAGAGGGAGCTTCTGTCTTGTTAGAACAATAGCTGTAGGTCCTTCCTTTCTTTCTATGGCTATCTGCCATGCCACGCTAACTTCGTTGGCATCAGCCGGTCTAAGAACAAAAAGGTTAGGAATGAGCCTAAGGGATGATAACTGTTCCACCGGTTGATGGGTGGGGCCATCCTCTCCCAATCCGATTGAGTCGTGAGTAAAAACATACACTACCTGTAGTTTAGAAAGGGCTGCCATTCTTATGGATGGTCTCATGTAGTCAGAGAACACCAAAAAGGTCCCACCGTAGGGTAGCACCCCTCCGTGGTATGCCATACCGTTTAGAATGGTACCCATGGCGTGCTCTCTGACGCCAAAGTGTAGATTTCTACCCTTTGGAAAATCTCCTTCTTCATGAAGGTATGTATTGTTGGATTCGGAAAGGTCCGCAGACCCTCCAAAAAGTGTGGGAATGACCTTGGATATACTATTTAAGACTTTACCGCTTGCCTGTCTTGTGGCCATAGGCTCCCTGAAATCTGGAAGAACATTTTTGTAATCCTCTCCCCAATCTCTGCTGAAGACTTTTAGCAAAAGCTCCCCCTCTTGTGGATACTTTTTGACATACTCTTGGAACATCTCCTGCCATTGCTTTTCCAGAAGCTCTCCTTTTTTTATCTTCTCAGACCTATAAAGCCACACCTCCTCTGGCACAAAGAACTCATCCTCTGGCCATCCAAAGTTTCTCTTTGTTTGTAAAACAAGCTCTTTGCCTAAGGGTGCACCATGGGCGCTTGCATCGTCCTGCTTAGGACTGCCGTAAGCCAGATGGGTTCTAACTGATATAAAGGATGGCTTTTCTTTTTGTTCCAAGGCTTTCTTTATAGCCTTTTCTAACTTTTCTAAGTCGTAACCATCTTCCACTTCCTGCACAAACCAGCCGAAAGCTTCAAACCTCTTTAGAACATCCTCCGACCAAGCTAAGGAAGTGGGCCCGTCTATGGAAACTCTGTTGTTGTCCCAGATAACTACGAGCTTGTTTAGTTTCCAATGTCCAGCCAGCTGAGCAACTTCACTAGAAACTCCTTCCATCAAGTCCCCATCGCTCACCAAGGTGAACGTGTAGTGATCTATGATAGGGAAATCTTCCTTGTTGAACTTTTCTGAAAGAAACCTTTCCGCAAGAGCCATACCAACCGCATTACCTATGCCTTGTCCAAGGGGTCCAGTGGTTGCTTCCACTCCCGGAGTTAAAAAGCTTTCTGGATGACCTGGCGTTTTGCTGTTTAGCTGTCTAAACTGCTTCAGATCTTCAATATCCAGATCGTATCCCATGACGAAAAGTAGAGAATAAAGCATTGCGCTTGCATGGCCCGCAGAAAGCACAAACCTATCCCTGTTTATCCAATTTGGATTTTTGGGATTGAACCTGAGGAACCTATCGTAGATTAAATAGGCTATATGGCTTGCACCCAAAGGCATTCCTGGATGCCCAGATTTAGCCCTCTCCACCTGATCAACGCTCAAAAACCTTATGGTATTTATCAGCAAAAGATCCTTTTCCGTAGCCTTTCTAAACCACTCTACCATGGCATGGAATATTATACTTTCACTATCTTTAAGGGTTTGTAAAAATTGAAAAAACTACTCGGAATTAGAAAGGGGGTTTTCAGAAGCTTTAAAATAGCCACTTTGCCGATAGTTATTTGTTTTAAAAAGTGTATTAAGCTAAACTTTTATGGTTGATTTTGTCCATCTGCATTTGCATACTCAATACTCCCTGCTTGACGGAGCCATAAAGATAAAAGACCTTACCAAGAGGGCTTTGGAACTTGGTTATTCTGCTGTTGCCATAACGGACCACGGGAATCTTTTTGGCATACTGGACTTTTACAAAAGCATGAGATCTGCTGGTATAAAGCCTTTGCTTGGTATGGAAGCATACTTTACCACTGGTTCAAGGTTTGATAGGAAAGGCAAAGGGTCTGAGGACAACATAACTGACAGATACAACCACCACCTAATACTCATAGCAAAAAACGACTTAGGGCTAAAAAATCTTTATAAACTCTCCTCTTTAGCTTTCAAAGAGGGTTTTTACTACAAACCGAGAATTGACTACGAGCTTTTGTCTAAATATCACGAGGGTCTTATAGCCATAACCGCTTGTCTGAAAGGTGTGCCCACTTATTACGCAAGTATAGGAGATACACACAGAGCAGAAGAATGGGTAAAAAAATTCAAAGATCTGTTTGGAGAGGATCTGTATTTGGAGCTTCAAGCCAATTCCCTTCCAGAACAAGAAATCGCCAACAGACACCTAATTCAAATCTCTAAAAAGCTTGGAGTTAAGTTGGTGGCAACAGGCGACGCCCACTACCTTATGCCCGAAGATAGAATAGCCCATCAAGTACTCATGGCTGTTCAAATGAAGAAAACACTTATGGAACTCCAAAGGGAAGAGTTTAAGTGCATTAACGATTACCTACACTTTGCCAGTAAGGAGGAAATCTGGGAGAGGTTTAGAGGCAAGTTTGATGGATGGGAGCAGGCACTGCTGAACACTTTGGAAGTAGCCCACAAGTGTGATGAAAGGTTTGAGTTACTTGAAAGTAAGGGTTATCTTCTTCCTAAGTTTTCTCAAAATCATACAGAAGAGGAGCTTTTAAGAGAGCTTGCTATAAAAGGCCTCAAGCAGAGGATTGCACAGGGGCTCGCAAAAGATTCAAAGGAATACTGGGATAGGCTTGAGTACGAGTTAGATGTTGTACAAAGAATGGGCTTTTCTGGATACTTTATCATAGTTCAGGATTTTATAAACTGGGCTAAACATAGGCACATTCCAGTGGGTCCGGGTAGAGGTTCTGCTGCCGGTTCTTTGCTTGCCTTTTCCCTCGGAATTACAGACGTGGATCCAATAAAGCATGGGCTACTCTTTGAAAGGTTCCTAAACCCAGAACGTGTTTCTATGCCAGATATAGACGTGGATTTTTGTATGGAAAACAGAGACAGAGTGCTGGAGTACGTGAAAGAAAAGTACGGTGCAGAGAACACTGCTCAAATAATTACCTACAACGTGATGAAGGCAAAGCAAGCTATAAGGGATACGGCAAGAGCTCTTGGATTGCCTTATTCGGAAGGGGACAAACTGGCAAAGCTTATACCTCAGGGAGACGTTCAAGGCACATGGCTCTCCCTGGAAGAGATGTACTTAACACCCATAGAGGAGCTTCTTGAGAAATATGGCAGACACAGAAACGATATAGAAGAAAACGCAAAGAAGTTGCGAAAGATGGCGCAGGAAAATCCAGAGATAAAGAAGCTAATAGAGATAGCTCTAAGGTTAGAGGGGCTCACAAGGCACACCTCTTTACACGCTGCGGGTGTGGTCATATCGCCTATACCTTTAGAAGAGCTCGTGCCGCTTTACTACGATGACCAACAACTTGCTACTCAGTTTGATATGTCAAAGCTTGAAGAGTTGGGACTTGTCAAGATGGACTTTCTTGGGCTTAAAACGCTAACAGAGTTGGAAAGGATGAGACAGTTGGTTAAAGAAAGGCATGGAGTAGAAGTAGAATTCCTAAAGCTTCCTTTGGATGATCAAAAGGTGTTTGAGCTTCTTAGAAAGGGTCTTACTTCCGGTGTTTTCCAGTTAGAAAGCACAGGCATGAAGAACCTGCTAAAAAGACTACAACCAGATAGCTTTGACGACATAGTGGCGGTTTTAGCCCTGTACAGACCTGGACCCCTCAAAAGTGGTCTGGTGGATAGCTACATAAACAGAAAGCATGGAAAAGAGCAGATAATCTATCCCTTTCCAGAATTGGAAGAGGTGCTAAAAGAAACCTACGGTGTATGGGTTTATCAAGAGCAGATAATGAAGGCGAGCCAAATCTTGTCAGGTTTTACTCCGGGCGAGGCAGATACGCTCAGAAAGGCAATAGGTAAAAAGAAGAAGGATGTTATGAACGAGATGAAGGAAAAGTTCATAACAGGAGCTGTGCAGAATGGTTATCCAAAAGATCGTGTGGAAAAGCTTTGGGAGGATATAGAGAAGTTTGCCAGCTATTCCTTTAACAAATCCCACTCGGTAGCATATGGATACCTATCCTATTGGACCGCTTACATGAAAGCCCACTATCCAGAAGAGTTTTTTGCAGTGAAACTTTCCACAGAGAAATCTGACAGAAAGTTTATAAACCTTCTCAGAGACGCCAAGGTAAACTTTGATATACAGATACTTCCACCAGACATAAATAAAAGTGGAGCAGATTTTGTAATAGAAGGTAGAAAAAAGATAAGATTTGGTCTTGCGAGAATAAAGGGGGTAGGAGAGGAGACAGCCAAGCTAATAGTAGAAAAAAGAGGTAGTGGTTGGAAAAGTCTGTCTGAATTTGTTCGTAGTATGGATAGCAGAAAGATAAATAAAAAAGTACTGGAAGCGCTTATTAAGGCAGGTGCTTTTGATTTTACCAGAGAGCTTAGAAGCTCCCTTCTTTCCAAATTGGAGACTAAGAATGGGCTCTATTCGGGCAACGGCCTCTTTGAAAAGAGAGATACAAAACAAGAGGACAAATCAAAGTACGAAAGGGAGGTTATAGGTTTTTATCTTTCACAACATCCCTTAGACCCATACCAAGATCTGCTGGAAGGGAAAATAACCTACATTGAAGACATAGAAGACCTGGAGGAGGGCGAATATACCTTTGCGGGCGTAGTTTCCGAGCTTAAAGTCAAAAAGAACTCAAAAGGTAGCACCTACGCAGTGTTTAACCTCATAGACAAAACCGGTGTGGTAGAAGCTGTAGCATGGTCTGAAGCATACGAAGAAAACAAAGAGAAACTAAAAGAGGACGAGCTGGTTGTTTTAGAAGGCGAGTTAATAAAGGACCAAGAAAGTGAGTCTGTGAAAATAATACTTAGACAAGTTTTTAGCATACATGAGTACCTTTCAGAGAAGGTAAGGTTTATCCGTTTGATTATGCAAAGAGAGCTTTCCACTCAAGAATTGGAAAGACTTTACAGTGTAATCAGTAAGCATTTTTCCAACAGTGGTGCAGAAATTCTTATAGAGTGTAAGGCGGATAACTACAGAGTTTTAATGCAAGCGGATCCCAGGTATAGGATAAAACCAACTAAAGATCTTTGTGAATTGCTAAAACCATTCTCGGTAGAGGTAAGTTTGGAGGTTTAAGCTTATTTTGGCTTTGTCCATAATCCTCAGAGGGTGGTTTCCCATCCCATCTAATTATAACTCCGTTATACTAAGAGCTTATACTAATAGCTGATGTTTGTTAAAAGCCTTCAGAGCAAGCCAGGGTTCTGTGAGGGAGCCAATGGAAGGAATCCCAAACAGGGGCTGGGTAAAACCAGTCAAAGTCCTTGGCAAGTTCTGAGGGGGTGTGGCTAGCGTAGGGGAGCCTTCTTATTCTATGTATATAAAACTTATGTTATCCTTTTGGTCTTTGCCTTCCAAAGACTGAAGAAAAAGTTCCACAGGTTCTTCAGACATAGCAAAAAGCTCCATTTCCTCCTTGCTAAACTCCTCCCAAAAGCCATCTGAACACACCAGTATAGACTGGCCCAAGTTGGGAATCCTTTTGGTGTATATGCTAAATTCCGATGCGTCTCCTAGTATGGCGGACGTAAGTATGTGTCTTTTAGGATGAACTCTGGCAGTTTCTTCATCCATTTTACCAGAAATGACTAAATCCTCCACTAATGTGTGGTCCCTTGATAGTTTAATGAACCTTTTCCCATCTTCTACATAAACCCTGCAGTCCCCAACGTTAAAAATCAAGATCTCGCTCTCCAAGAAAATCACGCCCGCAACGGCTGTGCCAAGTCCAAAGGCTGATGGATGTTCTTTTACGTAATCCAAAAGACAGAACTTAGCTTTCCAAAGGGCATCGTATAGGCCTTTCTCGTCCCGTGGCTGTTCTTGAGCTAAAACCTTAAGAACCTCGTAGGATGCCACCTCTCCCTTTGCATGCCCGCCTAAGCCATCTGCCACTGCAAAAAGCCTCTCTTTAGTTTCCAAAACCATGGGCTTTTCCATAGCTTCCGCCTGTATAACCTCCCTTCCCACCAACAGCGCATCTTCATTCTTCGCCCTAACCTTTCCTTTATGAGTAAAAAAACAAACTCTCATCTAAAAAGCTTTTCCAGGTCCTCCTCAAGCTCCCTATAAATACCCATCTTTACCTTTACCACCTTTCCTTCTCTATCTATAAGGTAGGATGTTGGAAAGCCAAAGAGTTTGAGCTCGCTTTCCAGATCACCCTTTGGCCTAACCATGGTAAAGCTATATGGATTTTCTTTTATAAATTTTCTAAAAGCCTCCTCCGATGTGTCCATATTTACCGCAATCACCTCAAAGCCCAAATGTTTGTAATTTTTGTAGGCTTTTTCAAAAATGGGCAATTCTTCCTTACATGGGGGGCACCAAACCGCCCAAAAGTTTAAAAGTAAGACCTTCCCCCTGTAATCTGAAAGCTTTATCTCTTTCCCCTCAACGGTAACAAGGGTCAAATCCGGTATATTCTCCACCTTTATAACTACTCCCTCCTTCTCCTGGAAAATCGTATAAGCTAAAAGAGCAACCAGCAGGAAACCAAGTACTAGGGATACTATCCATATTCTTTTCTTTTCCATCTGATCACCCCCTTAAGACTACTACAGGTTTGAACTCCGGAGGTTTCACAGTATAGCACTCCCTAAACACTGCGTAGGGGCATTTTCTGGCACAGTAGTCATGATCTAACCTCTTGAAAAGCTCCACTATGGACTGCCCCTTCGAATCAAAGATAAAATCAGTTTCCACATATTTTTCAAACTCCGCCCTTTCAAGTATAGGATAGACGTCACAGGCTATATTAGCCATAGCAGTTGTTATGCCTTGCTTTTTTAGCTCTTCAAAAAGTCTCGTGAGGGTTACTACACCTGTAGCGTCTATGTAATTTACCGCTTCCATGTCGATTAGGAGAAATTTTAAAGCCTTATTGGATCTTCTTTCGTTAACCTTGTTAAGTATGTATTCGTAAACATATTCGGCGTTTGCAAAGTATATGGGCATATTGGGTCTTATATAGCTTATCTGTGGACATTCGGGAAGATTTTCTCGTTCCGCATTAACAAAGGTGTGAGATTGAGGGTTTCTTGTGAGCACCACAAGCCTTGGATACATAGTTCTATACACAAAAGAGCCAAAGGCTATAACTGTGCCGAGGGTAAGTGCTACCCAGAGCTCCATAAAAAATACGCTGAAAAAAGTTATCCCAGCAATGACCCCGTCAGTTTTATTCAACTTGTATAGTTTGATTATTTCCTGCGGCTTTATTAGATTTATGACTGCAGAGAGGACTATAGCTGAAAGAGTAGCCTTAGGAAGATAGTAAAAGGCAGGAGCTAAAGAAATTAAGGTAATTCCCACAGTAGCACCGGTTATCACACTGGCGAGGATAGTCTTAGCCTGAAGCTGGAAGTTTAATGCAGACCTTGAAAAAGAACCACCCACAGGAAAACCTTTAAAAAACCCGGCAACTACGTTAGCCATACCTTGACCTATAAGTTCTTGGTTAGGGTTCCACTTGTCTCCAGCCTGAATGGCAAGTCGTTTGGCTATAGCAACAGCTTCCACCAGTCCAAAGAATGCAACTACCATTGCACCACCCCCGCTCGGAACCAGGTTCGGCCATGCCATAAATGACAGAAGCAGAAAGAAGGGCAGTCATTGCCACTGGACCAGTAGCTAAAAACCTTGAACTTCCAAAAAGAGCAGCAACTATGGTAGGTAAAAAGGATGCGTAAAGTCCGTATATGGGAGGCATACCGGCCAAAAGGGCGTATGCCATACCTTGTGGAACTAAAACCGCTGCTACAGTAAGGCCCGCTATCAGATCTCTTGTAATTTTGCTTCGATCGTAGTCCTTGAACCAGTGTAGGAAAGGAGCTAGGTCAAAGGATATAGTAACCCTCACTAAAATATATTGTACCATCTTATTGATTTTTCCGTGTGGTTATATGATAATAATCTTCATGCATATAGACGATAAAGTTATAGTGGACAGAGTAAAGGAGATAGTAGCCCCTGTGATAAAAAAGATGGGCTATAGACTATTTGACATAGAGTTTAAGCCAGAAAGGGGATGGGTTTTGAGGATAATAGTGGATAAAGAGGGGGGAATAACAGTTGGGGATTGCGAAGAGGTTAGCAAGAGAATATCCTCTCTTCTGGATGTGGAGGACGTTATCCCAGTTTCTTACATGCTTGAGGTTTCCTCTCCAGGTCTTACAAGGGAACTTACCAAAATCGAGCACTTTGAGTTTTTCACAGGTAGGCTGGTAAAGGTTATACTTAAAGAGCCTATAGAAAACAAAAGGGAAATTCTCGGTTATATACAGCAAGCTAAGGAGGACCTGCTGGTTATTGAGAGTAAGGAAGGGAGAAACCTTCTACACATACCAATATCAGCCATAGCAAGAGCTCACCTGGAGATAGAAAAATGGTAAAAAACTTAAAAAAGTTGATCGAACAAGTGGCTAAGGAAAAGGACATACCTGAATGGTTGGTGGAAAGGGCTCTAAAAAATTCCATAGCACTTGCTATAAAAAAGGATAGAAAAATAAAAAATCACGTAGAAGTAGAGCTGGTGGAGGATGAGATAAGGGTTTATCTCTTGCACAAGGGGGAAAAGGTCCCACTGAACATAGTTCCCGAAGAGATGAATAGGATTGCCGCTTATGCAGCAAAGGAGGAGTTTCTAAAGGAATTAGAAAGGGCAGATGAAGAGAGAAGATACTTAGAGTTTGTGGAGCTTGAGGGTGAGATAGTGTTAGGTATAGTGCGCAGAATTGCGGAAAACGGAGATCTTATAGTAGATCTTGGGAAAGCTATGGCTGTATTGCCTAAGAGAGAGCAGATACCCAAGGAGGTTTATAAAGTTGGAGATAGATTAAAAGCGCTAATTCTTCGTGTTGTAAGAAAAAGGGGTAGCTATGAAATAATCCTCTCAAGAACCCATCCAAATTTTCTAATTAAGCTCTTGGAAGCAGAGGTATCAGAAATCAAGGAGGGTGAAGTAGAGATCCTAAACGTAGTGAGAGAACCCGGGGAAAGGGCTAAGGTCTTGGTAAGGTCTAGGGATACGCGTATAGATCCGGTAGCTATAGTAGTTGGTCTAAAAGGAACCAAAATAGCCCCCATCATAAAAGAGCTTTCCGGAGAGAGGATAGACCTCATAAAAGCTACGGAAAACACGGAAGAACTCGTTAGAAAAAGCTTAGCGCCAGCACCTGTAACCGACATAAGAATAGATCCAAAAACCAAAAGAGTAGAGGTAGCTGTGCCAAGGGATAAGTTATCTGTAGCTATAGGAAAGAAAGGAGTAAATGTAAAACTGGCTAATAAGATAACGGGATGGTACATAGACGTTCTATCAGAAGAGGACTTCAGGAAACTCTCCCAGATGAAATAGTATGGGTTTAGAGGTATTCATTAAAAAAGTTGTATATGGTGGCTATGGTCTGGGAGAGGACAGAGGTAGAAAGTTCTTAGTTAGATATGCCGCACCAAAAGAGCTGGTTGAAGTTGAAGTTCTAAAAGAGAAAAAGGACTACGCGGAAGCAACGGTAAAAAACATAAAAATAGGTTCCACATGGAGAAGGACCGCTCCTTGCAAATACTACACACATTGTGGAGGATGCCAACTACAGCACCTGGACTATGAAGGACAGCTAAAAGTTAAAGAAGATACACTACTAGAATCTTTGGAAAGGATAGGAAAGATAAAGGTCAAATCCATAGATGGAGTTTTAGGCTCCAGAAAAGAGTTTGGCTACAGGATAAAGGTTCAGTTCAAAGTTAGGGATGGAGGTCTTGGTTTTTTCGCTTGGGGGACTAATGAGCTCGTTCCAATAGAAGAATGTCTTTTAGTCCATCCAAAAATAAACCACCTGATACCGGCTTTAAAGGAGCTTGTTAAATCACTAAAAGATATACAAGAGCTTCATATCACTTACTCGCCGGACGAGGACGAATTTTTGCTCAAGCTTATTACGGTTAGTCCCATGGAAACGGAAAAGTTAAGGAGAATAAAAGAAAACATATTACCCAAGGAAGTAGTTTGTTTAGGGAATTACACAAGCTTAAGGGGGAAACTCATAAAAAGAGTGGCTATTGGTAGGGAATTTTCCTTTTTAAGGTCTGGGCCGTTCAGATTAAGGGTTAGCAACGATTCCTTTTTTCAGATAAATTACACCCTTTATGAGGATTTTCCTAAGTTGGTGGTTGAAGGGGAGAGGGCAAAGAGGGTTTTAGAGCTTCACTGCGGGGTTGGGTTTTTTAGTTTCTGGATGGCTCAAAACTGCGAGTATCTTTTTGGCTCTGATGCAAACCAGTCTGCTGTAAAAGATGCAGTCTATAACGCAAAGTTAAACCAAGTTTCCAATGTTTCCTTTGCCTATGAGAGGGCTTTTGAAACGTTAAAAAACCATGCGGGGGAGGTAATAGACACACTGCTTCTTGACCCACCAAGGGAAGGTTTGTCAGAAGGCGAAGCCAAGCTTATAGTCCAGAACAAACCAAAAAGAATAATCTACGTTTCCTGTAATCCAACCACATTAGCAAGGGACCTAAAAGTATTAGTCTCCGGAGGTTATAAAATTGAAACTATAAAGCTTGTGGATAACTTTCCTCAAACCTATCACGTGGAAGCTATAGTTAAACTCCAACTTTAGGAGGTAAGGCATGATGGAGGAGCTATTTAAAAGCACAGAAGAGGATATGCAAAAGGCGGTGCAGTACTTTAAAAACGAGATAGCTGGTCTAAGAACGGGAAGGGCAAGCACAGCCCTTGTGGAGGAGATAAAGGTGGATTACTACGGCTCGAAGGTTCCTATAAAACAGCTTGCCTCTGCTAGTGTGCCGGAACCAAATCAGATCCTGCTCCAAGTGTGGGACAAAAATGCGGTAGAATTGGTGGAAAAGGCCATAGTGGAAAACCTAAACCTAACTCCTCAAAAGCAAGGAAACGTCCTGAGGATCACCCTTCCGCCCCTAACTCAAGAGAGAAGAAAGGAACTCGTTCGTATGCTTCACAAGATGGCAGAGGAAGCAAGGGTGGCAGTCAGAAACATCAGAAGGGACGCAAAGGAACTAATAGAAGACCAAGAGGGTGTGTCCGAGGATGAAATAAAAAGAGCCTTGGAAAGGCTTCAAAAACTCACAGACAAATACATAGAAGAGATAAACAGAATAGCGGAGAGTAAGGAAAGGGAGATAATGGGCTAAGGATTGCAAAGGTAAAGTCTATAATTACCGTCAAGTTCCCTTCCAGCTAATAGCATTTGACAGCTTCTTATTTCTTCTTTACTTATAACCAATGCCTCCTCTGCGGGTAGTTCATCAATTTTAGGTATACATTTTTGTAAGTAAAAGGGAATAGGGGATATCTCAGCCCCTCTGTAAAAATAAACAGGCCCTCTGAAGCTTTTCAGTACCTGCAGGGCTTTGGTTTGAAATCTATCCTTCTCGTAAAAGTGTGATATAAACAGTAAGCCAGTTAAGAATAGGCCCCCAATTACCAAAGTATTCCTTATGTATTTGTAAGACAGATGGTATGCAGAAAATACAGCAAAAGCTGGATAGGAGAATAGTATGTAGTGGTGGAGTTTGTTCTTAGCAAGGGAAAAAAATAAAAGTACGAAAGCACCCCAAAGCAGGAAGGGAATAGTTTGCTTGTTCATATTTTTGGCAATCCTCGGAATAGCTGGGAGATAAAAGAAGAAGGCTATCAGAAGCACAAAAAGATAGTAGTAAAAAGGATAGGGATGAGTCAGTCTATGCCCAGTATATCTCATTAGGTTCTCATAGAGGAAAAACTTGTAAAAATACTCCAGCCCAAACTTAAAAAGCATTAAATAATACCAACTCCCTCCCAATATCAAAAATAGAGCAACACCCTTTAGATCCATAAACCTAAGGTTTTTCTTAAGGATTATGTAAGCTGATAAGGGTAAGAAAACACCAACTGGCCCCTTGGTTAGGAAAGCAAGGGACAAAAAAGTCCAACCTAAAAGCTTTCTGTCTATCAGAAAAAAATAAAGCGCTCCGGCCATAAAGAAGTTGAGAAGCATTTCTGGAACAAAGGCCCTAGACTCTACCCACAGATGGGGCAGGGTAGCCAAGATCAAAAAAGCCTTTTTTGCCGTCTCTTCTCCAAAGTAAAGCTTAGCAATAAAGTAGGTAAATGTTCCTAAACCAACGGCAGACAGTCCAGATACAAGCCTTAGGGAGAACTCGTTAAGCCCAAAGAGTTTGGCGCTTATTAGCCCAGCGTAGTAGAGCATGGGCGGTTTCTCAAAGCGCACATCACAATTGTAGTAAGGCACAAGTATATTTCCTGAATTCAACATGTTAAAAACTGCATAGGCGTTTCTACCTTCATCCAAGGAAGTCAAACTTAAGAGCCAATTGCCAAAAACGAAAAAGAAGAAACTAATCAGAAATAGCATGTTCCCTTCTCATATGTAAAGCTAAAAGGAAAGAAAAAATTCCAAGGGCTGCCCCCACAAGGACGTCAAGCGGGAAGTGGGCACCCACGTATACCCTTCCGTAACCTATAAGAAGGGCGTAGATCAAGAAAACTCCACCCACCCACCTGTTTATGTGCAAAAAGAAGGCAAAGAGGGCAAAGGCCATGGCCGTATCCCCAGAGGGAAAAGATTTATGGTATAGGGGTTCCATTAGATATACGTCTTCCAACAAAGAGGCAGGTCTTGGTTGCTTAAAGATGTGCTTTAGCAAATTAACTAAAACTGTGGATAAGGCCATAGTGTACAAAAAGACCCTAAGCTTGCGTCTTATAAATAGCAATACGTAGAGAAAGATGGGTAAGAGAACCCAGCCCTTTCCCAAAAGGTAAAACTTGGAGAAAAAAAGGTCAAGCGTATCATGCCTTGTGTGGTTTATAAGGTAAAAGAGCTTTACGTTTATGGAAAAATCTTCAAAGACAACCAACTAAATTCCCTCCCTAAAGGCGTTTATCTTGTACTCGTTTCTATTTTGTCCAATAATTCTGCTACAATTCCCTGCTAACCACACTGCTGAATAATTATAAACCTACGGAAAGTAGGATGTAGTATCTTCTATCAGAAGAATTCTTGGACAAAGCCATGTAAATAAAAAACAAAATATGAATATGATAAAATCCATGATGGCATTTGAAAGGCAAGCTTATATTAAAAAATCATGGAAGAGAACAGCTTGGGAGGTGTAGCAATGATAGATAAGCTTGTAGAAAAGGCCAGTTTAAACAAGAGAGAGAAATTGGCTTTTTTTCGTAGTATGCTCAAAAGAGAAATGGATGTGATGAATGAATATTGCAATCACAATCTCGCCGCTGAATACAAGGCAGAGCTTTGCCATCTTGAAAACATAAAGAAAGTGAACATAGCTCGCCTTCTTCAGGTCATAGAGTATTACGATCCAGACTTTATTAAGGTGTTGGCTACCACAGACCCAAGAGTAAGAACATTTATAGGCTACTACTTTGACTTTTTACGCAGTAATCCTTACGGATACGAAGCAATAGAACATCAAAACCTATTTGGCAACTGGGATTACATAAAATACAAACTTAAGATACTCTTTCCCTCTCTTACTCTGGAGGAGATAGAAAACTTTAAGTTCAAGAGAAAGGAATTTATAGATTACGTAATGGATAAGCTCGGAGAAAGCAAAGAATCTGTAGAGCTTAAACTAAACAACGCCACCTGGTATGAATCAGTGCCTTACTTGGAGTTGGAAGAAGAGATGTCTAAAATGTGGCACCCAGAACCAGTTATGACCGACGAAGAGTGGAACTTCATAAAAAGACATATAAAGGGCAGGAAAAACATATTCATAAGGGAAAATGGTACTGAGAAGTTTGTGTACGTAGAAGTGAATATACCGGAGGAAGAGCTGGATAAATACAGAAGGGACAGGGAAGGACTTAAAAAAATGCTAATGTCAAGGTTGAACATAGATGAGAGCGGTGCGGAGCAGATTCTAAGAAAGGCTGGATGGGAGTCAGAAACGTATCATATCATACCTCCAGTCCATACAGATGTGGTCCTTGACTACGGAGAGCAAGCTAAACCAACCCCAGCAAAAGAAGAGGAAAAGCAGAAAGTCCATTATGGGAATGTGGCAAACTTTATAAGATACATAGGTGGTTTGGAGCTTGAAACTTTGAACTACTATGACCTTGTTTATGAAAAATTGGAAGATGAAGTGCAGGTCATACTTAGCCGTATAATCCTAACCCACAGGAGAATCTTAGGAAAGCTATTTGGAATCTTCTATACCGCAGACCCTCTAATGGCCGAAGCTATTCTAACCATAAACCCCGAAAGGTTTGAATTCCTAAAGGAGCTAACAACAAAGATTACCGTAAAGGATAAAAAGTTTGACCTATACAGCAACAGCACCGCTTGGAAGATAGTAAAGCAGAGAATAAGCACCAGGCTACCGGAGATTTCTGAAGAAGAGATAGAAAACTTCAAAGGCAAAAGAGCTGAGTTTATAAAGTATGCTTCTCAAAAAACAGGTAAAAAGGAAGAGACCATAGAGATTATTCTTGATGAGTGTGGATGGACAAAGAGCGAAGAGATACCTCCTTTCCTCAGACAGATAGGTCCTTAAGAGGTATCTTATGCTTTATGGCCTGGTATATAAGCAAAGTGGCTTTAGATTTGTTCAAAGTGTAAAAGTGCAGACCTGGTACCCCATTCTCTAAAAGATCTTCACATTGCTTTATAGCAAACTCTACTCCTCTCTTGGCTGTTTCCTCTGGATCGTCAGCATATGGCTCCAGAAGTTCCACAAGAGTTTGTGGTATAGTTGCACCACACATGCTCGCAAATTTTTTTATCTGATTAAAATTGGTTATAGGCATAATGCCTGGTATGATAGGTATGTTTATACTTTCTTTTTGACACCTTTCCACAAACCTATAATAGTAGGTATTATCAAAGAACATCTGGGTTATAGAAAATTCAGCACCAGCCAAAACTTTCTCTTTGAAATGTCTAATCTCCCAGTCCATGTTGAGAGATTCTATATGTTTTTCTGGATAGCTTGCCACGCCTATGGAAAACCAATCACCGAAGTTTTCTCGTATAAACCTTACCAATTCCACCGCATATTTACATCCTATTGTAGAATCCTTTAAGCCATTCTTTGGAACATCCCCTCTGAGAGCTAAGATGTTTTCTATTCCTATATCTTTGTAATCTTGTAAGATCTGCATTATTTCTTCCTTAGAATGCGCTATGCACGTTAGATGAGCCATTACGGTTATATTAGTTTCTGTGTGTATTCTCTTAGCTATGTTTCTTGTTCTATCCCTTGTGCTTCCGCCTGCTCCGTAGGTAACAGATACAAAGGTTGGTCTTATAGTTTCCAATTCTTTTATGGTTCTAAAAAGCTCGGCTTCACCTTCTGCAGACTTAGGGGGAAAAAACTCAAAGGATACGCTAAATTCCTTCTTTAATATCTCTCCTATTTTCAACTAAGACCTCCGAAAAATTTATCAATCTTATTTTACACGGGATGGGAGATTTTAGGAATATGCCCAAAAGCTCCACAAGACAATCTAACTCTTCTGGATGTTCCTTTACGAATGCTTCTAACCTTTCCAAAAAAGGCTCAATTCCTGCGCTAACTTCCCTATTGGCCTTTACACTCTCTAAGGATTGATCTTTTAAAAGCCTTAAAGCCTTTATACACCTACTTATTAGCTCGTCCTTACTTCTTCCAAAGGTAAGGTCAGTGTAGGCCTTTGCTATACTCAAAAAGAGCTCAAGGGCATGATGCATAAATTCAGATGCTTTTTAGGTCCTCTATCAGTCTGTCAATCTCTATGGCGGGCATAGTCAGCGTTCTTATAGTTCCCCTGGACCCCAATTCTATAGCCATCTTTACTACTGTGTCGTTGTCCGGAGCTTCTATTATGTTTACAAAGTCGTAAGGTCCCATCACCGCATACTGAGCTAAGATCTTAACCCCGAACTTCTCCATTACCTCTTTGTCTACTTCCTTGATTCTCTCTGGCTTGTTTTTCAAAGTTTTCATACCCTCGTCCGTAAGTGTGGTTAACATCACAAATACTGGCATGATCCACCTCCTTAACTTAAAATTATAAAACAATGTATATAACCTCTCTAACATTGCAAGAGCTAGAAGAAAAGGTTAAGCAAATAGGTTGGGAGCGCTACAGAGCACATCAGATATTAAACTGGATATACAAACGGTTTGTTTTAGACTTTGAGCAGATGACCAATCTTTCAAAAGAGCAGAGGGCCTTTTTAAAGGACAATTACCTGATTCATAGCTTGGAGCTTTTGAAGGTAGTAGAAGCTCCTGATTCTAAAAAATTTCTTTTCAAAACAAGAGACGGACACATAATTGAAACTGTTCTTATATACGAAAGGGATCACCTAACTTTGTGTGTATCCTCCCAGATAGGATGTGCTGTAGGTTGCACCTTTTGTGCTACAGCTAAGGATGGGCTTACAAGAAACCTAAGGGTGGAAGAGATCATAGGCCAATTCTTGCAGGTCCAAAGTCTGACAAAAGATAAGATAAGAAACGTGGTATTTATGGGAATGGGTGAGCCTCTGGCAAACTATGAAAACGTAAGAAAGGCGGTGGAAATTATGGTGAGCTCCTGGGGACTTGACCTATCAAAGAGAAGGGTAAGTATATCCACCAGTGGATTGATAAATCAGCTTAACAGAATGGCCCAAGACCCACTTATGAGAGAGTTAAACCTGGCAGTTTCCATAAACGCTCCCTTTCAAAGCCTAAGGGAGAGTTTGATGCCTCTCTCAAAGACTAATACCTTAGAAGAGCTCTTAGAAGTTCTCTACAGTTTCCCCTATCCACCCGACAGGAGGATAATGATAGAGTATGTGTTGATCCACGGTGTAAATGACGAGGTGGAGCATGCAAAGGAGTTGGCAAGGCTGTTAAAGAAGGGCAAGAAAAAGTTCAAGGTAAATCTCATACCATTCAATCCAGACCCCGAACTACCTTACAAAAGGCCGCCTATGGAAAAGGTTTACAGATTCCAAAAAGTCCTTTGGGAGGAGGGCATATCAACTTTCATAAGAATAAGCAAAGGTATAGGACTCTTCGGAGCCTGCGGTCAGCTAAGAAGCAAAAGGCTTGTGTTAAGATAAAAATCTATGGCCAAAAAAGGAAAGTGGATTACAGAGCTAATCGTAGTGGTTATGGTGGTGCTTCTGATAAGAGCCTTTATTGCTCAAGCCTATAACATTCCTTCAGGTTCTATGAAACCTACTCTGCTGGTAGGCGATTTCATACTGGTGAATAAGCTAGTCTATAGATTCTCTGAGCCTCAAAGGGGAGATATAGTGGTGTTTAAGTATCCCATAGACCCAAGCATAGATTTCATAAAGAGAATAATAGGCATGCCTGGGGATGTGATAGAGATAAGAAACAATCAGGTTTTTATCAATGGCCAACCAGTGAAAACAACCAGAATAGAGGAAGCTATAGAAGATGGCTTTACAAAGATTGTGGGTGAAGAAACGCTGCCAGAAGGAGTTAAGTATAAAGTGCAGTTTTACGAAGAAGCGTTTTTTTCAAGAAGGGACTTTGGGCCTGTAGTAGTGCCTCCGGGACATTATTTTGTGATGGGGGATAACAGAGACAACAGCGAGGACAGCAGATATTGGGGATTTTTACCAAGGGAAAACATCGTAGGGAAAGCATTTGTTATTTACTTCTCTGGAGAAGTCCCTCCACTCCAAAGCACCGAAGTGAGCTTTATAACAGGAATAAAACAGCTTTTTATAGCCTTGATGAACCCTAGGTTTGAAAGAGTAGGAAAACCACTCATATGGTAAACACAGGGATCTCTGCCTTTACAAATCTATAAAGAGCAGAAAGCAAGATCCTTGGCGGAGGCTTTATAGAGTGCAGGACGTAGAGAAAAAGTTCGGGAAAGCGCCTGATGTCAACAAATACCTTAGAAACTACTCCACCTTCAACATCTGCATATTCGCTGAGACTATCTAGCAGGCTTTCGTATTTTTCTCTGGGCATTTCCTTTTCAAGTTCAAACAGGATACCGCTAACGAGACCTAAAACCAACGGTTCGTCCTCTAAATTGGCTTGATTGAACGTTGCTTTATACTTTGAGATTGTGTCCAATAACTCATCTATGTTTTCCAAGATTGGATTTCCAAAGGCTGGATATATGGCAGTGGGGTTAGAAAGTCTAATTAAACTTAATGCGGTCGGATTTTCGTATCCCAAGAAATTAACAGTATGGTAAAGCATGATCATATTCATGTTGGCGCTTTTGGTGGGAGAGTAATCTTCTGGAAGGCAATAAGAGCTAAAGAGTTTGGAGGAGAACAAAATTTTCCTTCCTTCCTCCATTACAACAAAACTACCTTTATCTGGTAAAAAAGGCGTTTTTATAAATCTAAGCGCATTACCGGTTTCTAAATTAAGCAGTCCATCAGGAAAGCTTTCTATAAGTTTTATCCTCTTTTCTGGCACTCCCAAGAAGATCAAACTTAAAGCTATGGGAAAGCTTGTTATAACATAAAGTTTAGGGGATAGGCTAAGCATGTTAAGAATGCTTTGGGTATTTTCAGGGAGGTTGTCCATCAAAACCAGAGCCTTCAGTTGTTCCAATCCACCTAAAACTTTTTCTATGCTTTCTTTTATTGTGGGAAAATTCTGATTAGGTGCAAGGTTGAAAAGCAGCGGTATACTTCCATCTCCTTTCCTGTATATTCGGAGATATACGTTTCTCTGAAGTAGCCCATCTTTGTCAACTAAGCCTATCAAAAAGAAGTCATCCGCAACGGAAAATAGAGCCTCTATACTTGGAGCAACTTCTTCTTGGACAACCTCTTGGACGCTTTCTGGTGTAGGAGAGACAAAAACGGCGAAGAATTCTTGGTTGTTTTTAAAGTAAGTGTTAAGCTTTACATCTGCTTCGTAAGGAATTAAAGATACGTTAACATCCTCTACTTCACACGTTCTGTCACCAGAGGTAAGCAAGGCGCCAACTGACACTCTTTTTGCTAAAAGAGAAATTAATATGTTTGTTATTCCAAAGCTGCCGGAAATTTTGTCTTCAATCTCTTTGTACATATTGTAAAGCTTTGCAGACTTGTTCAAAAATTCCAAGGGATTGAAAGGGATCGTAATTATGTTGAAATCACTAAAACCCAACTCTTTTATCTTATCTACATGCTCGTAGTCTTCCAACAGGAACAACGGCAAAGAGAATATACCATTTTGGATAACATCCCAAAAAAAGTTAATATCCCTATAGTTCAGGATTATAAAGTCTGGTCTTACAGTATTTAACAAATCCATAGCCTTAGTTTCATCCAGCGCAACCATCAGTTTGTGTCCAGTTATGTCCAAAATATCTCCAAAAATAGGGAAGAGTTTTCTTTCCTTATCAAGCAAAATAAACTTTATGGCCATCAGAATACCTCCCCCTTTTGAGCTGCTATTTTTAGTAAGTTTAACTGCTCTCTAAGAACATTGAGGGACTGGACCACCATAAAAAAGGCGTGCTCTACGTTTATAAGTGCAGACTGAAAAGAAAGGGAATCTTCCATAATCCTAATTTCCCTGATCTTCCTGTAGTATTCGTCCAACTCTGTGCCAAATTCCAGAAGTTTCTTTACGATCTCTTCGCTCAGCCTTAAGGCTTCCTCCCTTCTATCCATATTTTACCTACCTCTTCACCTCTCTTTCTTGGGATATTATACCTACTGAAAAGGATAGATTCTACTTTTTTTAGTTCAAGGTCTGTTAGACCCTCAAAAACCAGTGCGTGCTTTTCTTTGAATCTGTATAAAACTCTCAGGTCTCCTTCTCCGATAAAAACATCTCCCCCACCTGCCATAAAGCCTACCGCCAAAGACGCAGTGGCAAAATTAAGTATACTTAATCCTAAAGTAGGTTTTTCTAACCCCCTTTCTATTACAAGATAGGCGCATAAAGCAAGCCCAACCCGGAATAGATTTTCCGCAGTTAAGGGATATTCACCCAATGTTCCAGAAAGCTCATTACCCTCAAACATTCTCCTTAACAGCATTCCAAGCCTCCGATTGTATATCCTCTAAACCTGGTTCCTCTTTTTTGGCTAAGATGAAGAACTCTTCGTTTCCTTTACTACCCTTCGGCTTAGCTTTGATTATTCTTTTTACAGAATAGCCAAGGCCTTTGATGAACTCTGCTACTCTTAAGATAGCCTCCACCTTTTTATCGTCATCTTTCACCACTCCCTTTTTAACATACTTTGGGGGCAGTTCAAACTGAGGTTTGACAAGAACTAGAAGTATTCCGTCTTCCTTTAAAAATCTAACCACGTTGGGCAAAAGCTTGGTGGAAGATACAAAGGACACGTCCATGGTTATTATATCTACTTTTTCTGGCACGTGCTTTTCTGTTAGCTCTCTGGCGTCCGTTTCTTCGTAGAGAACTACTCTGCTGTCCTTTCTTAGCCTTTGGTCCATCTGAGCTTTGCCTACGTCCACCGCATAGACTCTTTTGGCTCCCCTCTGTAGCAGGCAATCCGTAAAACCACCCGTAGATGAACCTACATCAAGGGCAATAAAACCCTCTACAGACAAAGCAAGCCTCTCAAGGGCATTCTCTAACTTGTATCCCCCTCTTGAGACATATCTAAAGGGTTCTTTTATTTCAACCTTGGCACCTTCTTTGACCTTGCTACCTGGCTTATCCGCCAATTTACCATTTACAAGCACCATACCGGCCAATATAAGGGCTTGGGCTTTCTCTCTGGTGGGAGCCAAACCTTTATCAACCAAATATTGATCCAACCTCAAAGTTTAAAAAGGTGCTTTATAAGATAAAGGATCAGTAGGAGTATAAAGGGAGAAAAATCCAGCCCGCCATAAGTAGGTATAACTCTCCTTATCGGACGAAGTATGGGCTCAATGATATTATCCAGCTTTCTGTAGAATTCACTTTCTCTTATTTGTGGTATCCAAGAGCCTATGGCATGGACTAAAACCAGCACAATAAGGACGTTTATTACTAGGGACAGTATGCCCTTTATCATTCAACGAACTCAAGTATGGCAAGCTCGCAGGAATCTCCTATCCTTCTCAATGGAAGTTTGATTATCCTCGTGTAGCCACCGTTTCTATTTTCAAAGCGTGGGGCGATGTTTTCAAAGAGTTTTTTGACCGCTTTCCTGTCTGGCAAAAGCTCAAGGGCCCTCCTTCTTGCTGCAAGGTCTCCCTTTTTACCTAAGGTAATCAGTTTTTCCACGAAGGGGCGCACTGCCTTTGCTCGTTGTAAAGAAGTTTCTATTCTCTCCTCAAGGATCAATGCCTTGGCAAGGGAGCGGTAAAGGGCTAATCTCTGCTCTTTTGTCCTGTCAAAGTGTTTTTTCTTAACCCTGTGCCTCATAGCTTACCTCCTACCTGTCAAGTCCATTCCAAGGTGCAGACCCATCTGCTTAAGAGCCTCTTTCAGTTCATTTATGGCCTTCCTTCCTATGTTTTTAGTACTCTTTAGTTCCTCTTCTGTAAGCTTAACCAGATCTCCTATGGTGTTTATACCCATTCTCTTTATTGAATTGAGTGCCCTTTGGGATACATCCAGTTCCTCCACCGGAAGGGCCAATTTCTCCACAAATTCGTCCGGCGGAATAGGTTCTTCTATTACCCTAGGTATCTCGTAGGATATGTGCTCCAATGCGGAGAAGTTTCTAACTATTATGCCAACCGCTTCCTTTACAACCTCCTCTGGACTTTTTGTGCCATCGGTGTAAACTTCCATGATCAACCTATCGTAATCACTCCTTTTTTCAACCCTTGTTTTTTCTATTCTGTATGCCACGTGTTTAACCGGGTTGAAATCTCCATCTATCATTATCCATCCTATCTCTCCAAAGGCCTCCATTTCCTCCGTGGGCACATATCCCATACCCCTTTCTATTCTTACCTCCATGTTAACTTCCGTATCTGGACTTGTAATAGTCAGCACCTTTGCCTCTGGAGTTATCAGCTCCACACTTGGAGGTAGAGAAAAGTCCCTTGCATAAACTGTGCCTTCTCCTTTCTTCTTAAGATAGAGGATCTCCACATCCGAATTCCTCATCCTGAATTTCATTTTCTTCAAGTTTGCTATGATCTCCAAAACATCCTCCTGCACACCCTCTAAGGTGGAGAATTCGTGATAGACGCCGTATATTTTTACACCCGTTATAGCCCAGCCTTCTATGGATGAAAGAAGAACCCTTCGCAAGGAGTTCCCCACAGTTATACCAAAACCTCTCTCTAAAGGTTCTACTACAAAGCGACCATAACTTTGATTTACCTCTTCCCAAAAAACTTTAGTTGGGTAGACGAATTGCCTTATCATACTCTGTTCCTCCTTAAACCCTTGAGTAAAACTCTATGATGTACTGTATGTTTACTGGTATTTCCAACTGTATGTCTTTTGGTAGGTCAATAACCTTACCCCTAAAGTTTTCCTTGTCAAGCTCTAACCACACTGGCACGCTTCTTGGATCTACGTTTTCTATGTTTTGAACAATTTGGGGTATGTCCCTTGAGGATGGTTTTACTTCTATTATGTCCCCTGGTGAGACCTGATAGGATGGAATGTCAACCACTTTGCCGTTTACCAATATGTGACCATGAGCCACAAACTGCCTTGCCTGTCTTCTGGTGCAGGCTATCCCCAATCTATAAACAACGTTATCTAGCCTTCTTTCCAATAGCTGGAGCAAAACCTGCCCTGTGTTTCCTTTGGCTTTTGAGGCCATATCAAAGTATTTTCTAAACTGTTTCTCTCTTATTCCACCATACAGGAATTTTAATTTTTGCTTTTCCATAAGTCGCAGACCGTATTCAGTTAACTTTCTTTTTCTACCTTTTAGCCTTCCGTGTTGGCCTGGTGGAAAGTTTCTTCTGGAAAGAATTTTGGGGGCACTCTTTTTCCCCGACACAACCACGCCTAATTTTCTGTCTATCCTTACCAAAGGACCCAAATACCTACCCATTCTTCACACCCTCCTTCTTGCAGGTGGTCTGCAGCCGTTGTGGGGTATAGGAGTAGCATCCCTGATCTTTGTTATTTTTATTCCAGAGGCGTGCACTGCCTTTAGGGCGGATTCTCTGCCCGCACCCGCACCCTTGATTACCACCTCAACTTCTTGCAGCCCATACTCCTGCATTGCTCTTTTTATTGCCTTCTGGGCTGCAAGCTGAGCAGCGTAAGGTGTGCTCTTTCTTGTGCCTTTAAAACCCACAGTTCCACCGCTTTCCCAAACAAGGGTATTACCCTGCATGTCGGTTACATTAACTATGGTATTGTTAAACGTGCTCAGAATGTGAACTATACCCTGGGTTACAACCCTCTTTTGTTTCTTTGTAGTTTTGCCACTTTGCTTTTTCTTTGCCATTACCTACCTCCTTACTTGGCTATTTTCTTCTTAGTTCCGCCTACCGTTTTTCTTTTTCCTTTTCTCGTTCTTGCGTTAGTTCTCGTCTGCTGCCCTCTTACAGGTAGTCCCCTTACGTGTCTTATTCCTCTATAACACCCCAAATCAATTAGCTTCTTTATGTTTAGCTGAATTTCCCTTCTTAGGTCTCCTTCCACCTTATAGTTTTGCTCAATAAACTTTCTGATAGTGTTGAGCTCGTCTGGACTTAGCTCTCCCAATCGCTTTGTGCATGGTATACCGGTTTTTTCGCATATTTCCTTTGCCCTTTTCCACCCTATGCCATACAGGTATGTTAGAGCCACCTCTAACTTTTTATGGTCTGGCAGATCAACTCCCGCTATCCTTGCCATTGCCTTTCCTCCTTAGGACCCTTGCCTTTGCTTATGCTTAGGATTCTCGCATATGACCATAACTCTGCCCTTTCTTCTTATTATCTTGCACTTAGCACACATGGGCTTAACGGAAGGTTTTACCTTCATTCCAAACCTCCTAAAAAAGAAATATTATACCACATCACTCTCTGTATACTATTCTTCCCCGGGTTAGGTCGTAGGGGGAAAGTTCAACCTTTACTCTGTCCCCTGGCAGTATTCTGATGAAGTGCACGCGCATCTTTCCAGAAACGTGAGCCAACACCTCGTGTCCAGTATCCAACTTTACCCTAAACATAGCGTTTGGTAATGCTTCCTCTACCGTACCTTCAAGGACTATCCCTTTTTCCTTATACTTTTCCTGGTCTTTTTTCTTAGGCATCAGGAAAAACCTCTCTAAATTGTGTTAGCACCATTGGTCCCTCCTTTGTGATTGCTACTACATACTCATAATGGGCTGAAGGGCTTCCGTCTGCCGTAAGGACTGTCCATTGGTCTCCGTCGTGCGCGATATCGGTTGTGCCAAGGGCGAGCATAGGCTCTATGGCTAAAACCATGCCAGCCCTGAGCTTCATGTCCCTCTCGTGCTTGAAGTCCTCCAAATTATTAGGAACGAATGGGGGTTCGTGCACTTTCCTTCCTATACCATGTCCTCCCAGATTCTTTACAGGATGGACTCCATATTTGTCCGCAACCCTCTTTATGGCTTTGGTTATATCGGAAAGCCAATTTCCAGGCACGCAGGCTCTTACTGCCTCTTCTAAGGCTTCTTTTGTGGCTTCTAAGAGTCTTTTTTTGTCCTCGGATACCTCTCCTACTGGCACAGTAATGGCTGAGTCCCCTGCATACCCGTCCAGTATGGCTCCAAAGTCAAGGCTTACCAAATCCCCTTCCTGTAGTATAATGTCCTTTTTGGGCAGACCGTGGACCACAGCCGCATTTACAGACACGCACAAAGCAGCTGGATAGGGCGTTTTGCTAAAAGATGGCTTGTAATTAAGAAAGGCAGCCCTTGCTCCTCTGCTCTTTACCACATCCCTTGCTATCAGGTCAAGCTCATAGGTAGAAACACCAGGCTTAACGTGCTTTGCCACCTCTTCCAAAACCTCTACAACCACATCGCAAGCCCTTTTTATTTTTTCAAGCTCCTTTAAAGAATATAGCTCTACCTGTTTTTTATCCACCATCTTTTATGATGCCTTCAATTTCTGAAAACAGTTCTTCCACACCTTTCGTTGCATCCAAATTATATATTATACCTTTCTTCTTATAGAAATCAATTAGTGGCTGTGTTTGTCTTCTGTAGACCTCCAATCTGTTTCTTACTACCGATTCTTTATCATCCTCCCTCTGCACCAAAGTTCCACCGCATAGATCGCATATTCCATCCCTCCGAGGGGGATTGTATTTAATGTGATACACAGCACCACAGTTTGAACATACCCTTCTCCCAGAAAGCCTGTCTATGAGCACTTCATCCGGAATTTCAAACACTAAAACTTTTGAGAGCTTTTTACCTTTGGCATTTAACATGTTGTCTAAGGCTTCCGCTTGGGCTAAGGTTCTCGGAAAACCATCTAAAATAACTCCTCCCTCTTCTGGCAGATGTTCTTCTATAAGCGCTATTATTAGACTGTCCGGCACAAGCTCCCCTCTGTCCATGTATTCTTTGGCATTTATCCCTAAAGGCGTTTGCTTCTTTACCGCCTCCCTTAGAATATCTCCAGTGGATAGGTGTAGAAATCCCATCCTTTGACTGAGGAGTTTGGCTTGAGTGCCCTTACCAGCCCCTGGTGGTCCGATGAACACGAGTATCACCTTACCTTCCTCCTGTATTGAGTGTATTTCTTTTGAAGCAAACTTGCCTCTATCTTGTTCAGGGTATCAAGGGCTACACCCACTACTATAAGGGCGGTGGTGCCACCAAAATAAAAAGGAACCTTCAGCCAAAGGCTCACAAATACGGGAATCACAGCCACCACGCTTAGGAAGATAGCACCCACAAAGGCTAACCTGTTTATTACACCTTCTAAAAGCTTTTGCGTATCCTGTCCAGGTCTGACACCAGGTATAAAAGCTCCAGCTTTTCTTAGATTTTCAGCCACATCCGCTGGGTTTATTAGCACCGCGGTGTAGAAGTATGTGAAAAAGATTATGAATAGAACGTATAGGAAGTTGTATAAGAACGTAGTTGGATTAAAGGCGTCGTGCAAAGCCTTTCCTATCGGATGCTGGATAAACCCAAACACAGTCGAGGGTATTATGAGCAAGGATTGGGCAAATATGATGGGTATAACCCCTGCAGGGTTTATCTTTATAGGAAGATAGGTGGAACCACCTATTACTTCCTGCCTACCTATTTGACGTCTTGGATGTTGAACTGGTATTCTTCTTTCCGCCTCCTGAATGAAAACTATACCCAGAGTTACAACCAAAACAAAAATAGCAACTCCCACCACCGCAAAAGGAGTTATGTCACCGTTTTTGAGCATGTCGTATATTCTTATGATTGCATTAGGAAAACCAGCCACTATACCTGCAAAGATGAGCAAAGACATACCGTTTCCTATACCTTTTTCGGTTATTCTGTCCCCTACCCACATCAGAAACATGGTAGAAGACACCAGAGCTATCACAGTAGTTAGCACAAACAAAAAACCCCCTTCAGGAACCAGAGGAAAACCCCTTGGTGATACCTGATTTCTTAACCAAAGCGCTACACCCAGGGACTGCACAAAGGCGACCAAGATAGTTAAGTATCTTGTATATTGGTTTATCTTGTATCTTCCGTAGTCACCTTCTTCCTTTGCCAATCTCTGAAGCTCTGGTATGGCAACCGTGAGTAGTTGCATCATGATGGACGCTGATATGTAAGGCATAATGCCTAAGGCAAAAAGCGTCATACGAGAAAGGTTTCCACCAGAAAATATGTCATAGAGGTAAAATAGCGTTCCTTGAAAACTTCCGAAAAACTCCTGCAAAGCGGTGGCATCCACACCAGGTAAGGGTATATGGCTACCCAACCTGTATATGGCAAACATCAAAAGGGTATATATGAACCTTTTGCGTAAGTCTTCTATGGAAAAAACCTGTTTTATATAATCTATCACCCTATTACCTCGCAGGCACCACCGGCTTTTTCGATTTTTTCTTTAGCAGAATTGGAGAAAGCATGGGCTTTAACAATTAGCTTTTTTGTAAGCTCTCCATCTCCAAGTATCTTGACCGGCATGCCGGGCTTTACAAGTCCCTTTTCCAAAAGTTTCTGTGGATTTACTTCTTCTCCTTCGGAGAATAAGCTGTCTAATACTTTTACGTTAACCACTGAATACTCAACCCTGTTGGGACTTCTAAAGCCCCTCTTTGGAATTCTTTTATGCAGGGGAGTTTGTCCGCCCTCAAACCAAGAGGGAAGCTTCCTATCTCCAGATCTTGTTTTCTGCCCCTTGTGCCCTTTTCCGCAAGTCTTACCAAGTCCAGAGCCTATACCTCTACCAACCCTTTTTTTCTCTTGTGTAGCTCCTGGGTTTGGTGCTAATTCGTTAAGCTTCATTCTTCCACCTCCTGAACTTCCAAAAGATAATGGGCAGTTTTTATGTTTCCTCTAACCATAGGATTGTCTTGAAGTATCCTAACATCTCCTACTTTTTTTAAGCCTAAGCTTCTCACAGCTTTTATGTGTTTTTCAGGCTTTCCAGCCAAACCTCTAACCAAACGCACCCTAAGTTTTTTCATCTTCATACCCTCGCATAAAGTTGGTATCTTCTTCTTAGTTCTTCTTCGCTAATACCCCTAAGTCTTGCCTCTTCTTCGAGGGAAGTAAGCTTCAAAAGTGCATCAAAAACAGCCCTCACCACGTTGTTAGGGTTAGTGCTTCCCATTAGCTTGGTAAGAACGTCTGTATAGCCTGCTAGTTCAAAAATAGGTTTTGCAGCACCACCTGCCACTATACCCGTTCCCCTTCTGGCAGGCATAACCTTTATCATAGTAGGTCCATAATGGCCTATTACATCATGGGGAACAGTCCCTTCTATTATGGGAACCCTTATGATGTGTTTTTTACCGTCTTCTATGGCTTTTGCTATAGCTATGGGGACTTCCCTTGCTTTACCTAAGCCGAACCCCACAAAACCCCTCTTATCGCCCACAATAACCAGAGCGCTAAAGGAGAATCTTTTACCCCCTTTTGTAACTCTTGTAGTTCTCTTGGCGTATATAAGACGTTCCTCTAATTGAAGCTGGTCTTCAAGCTCGATTATATTCTGCAAACTTCTCCTTTCATCAATCATTTTTTCAATTGACAAACCACCCATTTACTACCTCCTTTTCTAAAACTCTAAACCAAACTCTCTACAAGCCTCTGCAAATGCCTTTATTTTACCGTGATACAAAAATCCCCCTCTGTCAAACACTACCTTTTTTATACCCTTCTCCAAAGCCTTTCTAACTAGTATTTCCGCTACCTTTTTCACGTCTTCTATGGATTTACCTCCTCTTTTGCCTGCCATCTTAACAAACTCTGGATCTATGGAGGATGCAGAAACCAAAGTAATGCCCTTAGTATCGTCTATTATCTGGGCATAGAAGGCGTTCAAACTTCTGTAAACGCATAGTCTGGGTCTTTCGGGCGTCCCAAAGATCTTCTTTCTTATCCTCTTGTGTCTTCTTTCCCTTTTTTCGTGCCTACTAAGCTTAGCCATAACAAACCTCCTTACTTCTTACCTTTACCACCTTTACCCTTTCCTGCAGCCTTTCCTGCCTTAAGTTTTAGCTGTTCTCCTTCATACCTTATGCCTTTACCTTTGTATGCGTCTGGCTTTTTGAAAGCTCTAATTTCAGCCGCTACCTGACCAACCCTTTGTTTGTCTATACCGCTTACGTATATTTTGTTTTCTTTAACTTCTATCTTCACATCAGGGGGTATTGGATAAACTACGGGATGGGAATAACCCAAGCTCAGCTCCAAATTTCCTCCCTTAACCGCTGCCTTATATCCCAAGCCAACCACTTCTAGACCGATAGTAAAACCCTCTGTAACACCCTTTACCATGTTTCTGATCAACGCTCCCATGGTTCCGTGTATGGCTCTGTGAAAAGGTGCATCCGAAGGTCTCTCCAACCTTATGGTGCCATCTTCCAAAGTTAGCTTTACGTCTGGATGGACTTTCATGGAGAGTTTGCCCTTTGGTCCTTCTACCACTAATACGCCATTATTAAAACTTACCTTTACATTGCTGGGTATTTGTATTGGTTTTTTACCTATTCTTGACATGCTAACACCTCACCACACGTATGCTATAAGTTCTCCACCTTTACCAAGCTTTCTTGCCTCGTGGTCTGTAATTACCCCTGCGTCCGTTGAGAGAATGGCTATACCCAACCCCTTTCTAACATGGGGTATTAGGTGCTTGGGAACGTACACGCGCCTACCTGGTTTAGACACCTTTACCAATTCCCGTATAACGCTTTTGCTTTTCTTAGGGTCTGCGTATTTTAGATGTATTCTCAGCTTGTACTGGGTACCCTTTCTGTGCTCCTCTTTATCTAACCTTTCCCAGTTAAGAATATAACCTTCCCTTTTCAACACCTCAAGAATAGCCTCTTTTAGCTTGGAAGAAGGCACATCCACATAGTCTTTCCTTCTCATTATGGCATTTTTAATAGCGGAAAACATATCTGCCACTGGATCCATCCTCTAACCTCCTTACCAGCTTGCTTTGCGAACGCCAGGTAATTCGCCTTTAAGGGCAAGTTCCCTAAAGCACAACCTACACATACCAAAGTATCTTATAAAGCCTCTGGGCCTTCCACACAGCGGGCACCTGTTCTTCTTCCTTACTTCGTACTTAGGAAAGTGCTTAACGTCCTTTGCTACCTTAGCCTTTCTTGCCATCCTATCCTCCTAAAAACTCCTTATGGGTAGCCCGAGCAAGGCTAAGAGCCATAGGGCTTCCTCGTCGGTTTCTGCGGTGGTGTGTATTATTATATCCATACCTCTTATGGCGTCCACCTTCTCGTAGTCTATCTCCGGAAAGACTATCTGCTCTGCTATACCAAAGGCGTAGTTTCCTCTGCCATCAAAGGACCTTGGGTTTAAGCCTTTGAAGTCCTTCACCCTTGGTAAGGCAACGGAGATGAGTTTGTCCAAAAAGTCCCACATTCTCTCCTTTCTCAGAGTAACCTTTAGACCAACTGGCATTCCCTTCCTGAGTTTAAAACCAGCTTCGGATTTTTTGGCCCTTCTCACCGCAGGTTGCTGTCCAGTGATAGCTCTCAGGTCTTCTGTAGCCTTTTCCAGAAATTTTATATCCTTAACTGCTTCGCCCACACCCATGTTGACCACAATCTTCACCAATTTGGGCACTTCCATAGGATTTTTGTAGCCAAACTTTGCAATAAGTTTTGGAACTACTTCGTTTTTATACTTTTCGTAAAGTCTGGGCACATACTTGGTTTCTACGCTCATCTCTTAACCCTCTCTTTTTTGACTTTCTCTGCCACCAGATCTATATTTTCATTGCATTTTTTACAGTATCTATACTTTCGTAGTGTATCGCCCTCCTGCACAATTCTAAAACCCACCCGAGTGGGCTTGCCACATTTTGGGCATATCAACATCACGTTGCTTATGTGTATAGGTGCTTCAAACTCGTATATACCACCCTCTCTTACGTTGGGTATCTCCTTTAAGTGCTTCTTAACCAGGTTTACATCCTTTACCACTACTCTATTTTTTTCTCTCAGGACTTTAATAACCTCTCCTGTTTTACCCTTTTCCTTTCCCCTTAAGACCACCACCGTATCACCCTTTTTTATCTTAGCTGCCATCAAACTACCTCCGGTGCGAGTGATGCAAGTTTGGTAAAACCACGGTTTCTCACCTCACGAGCAATGGGACCCAAAATCCTTGTACCTAAAGGTTCTCCATATTGATTTAGAAGCACTACCGCGTTGTCGTCAAACTTAATATAGCTTCCGTCTGGTCTTCTCACTTCTTTTTTGGTCCTGACCACCACTGCCCTGTATATGTTTCCTTTCTTAGCGGGGCTGTTGGGCGTGGCCTGCTTTACTGTGACGGTAACCACATCCCCAAGGGTTGCATACTTCCTCGGCGCATAGGGTATGCCTATAACCTGAACCTTTTTCGCTCCAGAGTTGTCAGCCACGTTGCAATAACTTTGCCTCTGTATCATGGCACCTCTCCTTAATAAGTCAGACTATATATTATACCATAAAAAATTTGGTTAAGTGCAAGAAAAACTCAGGTATGTTTTACAAAGACAAAACTCCTCTATCAAACCTGTATATTCTTCCACAGAATTTGCAGACAACCTCCGCCGGACCGTCCGATAGAATCTCTTCCATTTCCTCTCTGCTCAAAAGACTCAAACTTGCTTTTGCTATTTCTTCGTTGCAGGGACAATAGTACTCAACCTCCTTTAAACCCACTATCCTGGGCTCCATATCAAAAAGAATATCTTCCACCACGTCCTCTGGTCTTCTCCCCAACGATAAAATGCTAGAATAGGAAGGAAAGCTCTTTATCCTTTCTTGGAGAAGTTTTTCCACCTTTGGTGATGTACCTCCCATAGTTTGAACCATATAAGCTCCCGCATGCTTTACAGAACCATCTTCGTTTAACAAAACCGCCATGTCTAAGCCTGTTTTGATTTGCTCCGACTGCTCAAAATAATAGAGTAAGTTCTCTTTAATATCCCTACTAACTACGGGAATTATGCTTGTGTAAGGTGTGCCCATTCTAAGCTCTTTAACAACAGTGATGTTTTCTGGCTCGTTATCCTGAGAAGCAAAACTCATAAACCCTCTAACCCTTCCCATCCCGTCAGCTTCAGCTACAATAATTTCTTCCTTACTGGTAAATTTCAGAAGAACCTTCTGAGGGCTGGCGTGCTTTACTAAAGAGGAGAGTATCAAGGCAGACAGAAGCCATTCGCCCAACCGAATGGTAGAGTAAGGATCAAGTCCGTGTATTCTCCTTGTAGTTTCTACTGTCCTGTCTGCCTTTATTACATAAACCCTTACGGGCTCCTCTTTTGGCACAGCAATAACTGCATAATCCCTATCTTCAAAGTAATCCCTTAGCTCACCCTTTGTTCTTTCGTCAAGCTCTTTAAAAAACATGTTTATAAAGATAATCCCTTTATAGCGTCTTGCCCTCTATCACATCTCCACCGCCTTCACCACTCTTTTTCTCCGCAGATTGGTAGATATAGCTTCCTAGTTTTCCGGAA
This sequence comes from Thermocrinis sp., assembly GCF_036781485.1. NCBI lineage: Bacteria > Pseudomonadati > Aquificota > Aquificia > Aquificales > Aquificaceae > Thermocrinis > Thermocrinis sp. Next base: position 75,952 of record NZ_DAIQAX010000002.1, on the reverse strand, counting down.
ATCTCAAGAACCTTTTCTGTAATTCTGCGCACTTCCTGTATGTCCTGAGAAGAGGCAAACACGTTCTTACCCTCTTGAATAGCCTTTTCAACCTCTGAAACGAGATCCGCCGGTATTCTGTCTTTGTTTTCTTTTAAAACCTTCTCTAAGTTGTAGATGTGCATATCAAGTTGATTTTTGGCATCTATCAGTTCTCTCTTCCTTTTGTCTTCTTCTTCGTGCATTTGAGCTTCTTTTATTATCCTTTCTATGTCTTCTTGGGTGAGCCCAGAAGAGGGTTGAATCCTTATGGATTGTTCTTTGCCTGTTCCTAAGTCCTTGGCAGTTACGTGCAGTATGCCATCCACGTCTATATCAAAGCAAACCTCTATCTTTGGCACCCCCCTTGGTGCAGGTGGTATGCCAGTCAGGTAGAACTTACCCAGCGATTTATTATCCTTAGCCAGCGGTCTTTCCCCTTGTAAGACATGAATTTCCACCTCTGTTTGATAATCGCTAGCGGTGGTAAAGATTTCACACTTCTTGTAAGGTATGGGCGTATTGCGGGGGATGAGTACGGTCATGACCCCACCGTAGGTTTCCACACCCAAAGAAAGGGGAGTGACATCTACCAGAAGGATTTCTTTTACCTCTCCAGAGAGGATACCTGCCTGTATGGCAGCACCCACTGCCACCACCTCATCCGGATGAACCCCTTTGTGAGGTTCCTTACCGAAAAATTCCCTTATTCTTTGCTGCACCAACGGAATTCTGGTAGAACCACCTACCAGCACCACATCGTCTATGTCCTGCGGTCTAAGTTTGGCATCTTCCAAAGCTTTTTTAACTATCTCCATAGTCCTATCAACCAGATCCTTTATCATCTCCTCCAGCCTTGCCCTGGTGAGCTTTTTCTGTAGGTGCAACGGTTGATTGGTGGATGGATCTATGGTTATAAAGGGTAGGTTTATCTCGGTCTCAAGTTTAAAGGATAATTCTTTTTTAGCTTGTTCTGAAGCGTCCTTTAGCCTTTGTAATGCGGTTTTGTCCTTTCTGAGGTCTATGCCAGTTTCCCTCTTAAACTCTTCTATAAGCCAGTCCATTATCCTTTCGTCTATGTTGGCACCACCAAGATGGGTATCTCCAGCAGTAGCCTTTACCTCTATTACTCCTTCTCCACCCTCCAAAATAGATACGTCAAAGGTGCCTCCTCCAAAGTCGTAAACCAGTATCCTTACGTCGCTTTTCTTATCTAACCCATAGGCTAAAGCAGCAGCGGTGGGCTCGTTTAGTATCCTTAAAACTTCAAGCCCTGCTATCTTCCCGGCGTCCTTCGTTGCCTGCCTTTGCCTTTCGTTAAAGTAAGCTGGCACTGTTATTACAGCTTTTGTTATCTTTTCCCCTAAGTATGCCTCTGCAGCCTCTTTTAATTTCTTCAGAACCTGAGCGCCTACCTCCTCTGGCCTTACCGTTCTTCCTAAGTTGGGAATTTCAAAACTTGCATCTCCCTTTTCATCAGGCACCACTTTGTAAGACACCCTTTTGGCTTCATCTTTTACCTCTTCAAACTTTCTCCCTATGAACCTTTTGGATTCGTAAATTGTATTCTCTGGGTCCAGTATGGCACGCCTTTTGGCTGGCTCACCCACGAGAATTTCCTTCTCCTTAGTCCAAGACACCACAGAGGGCGTTAATCTAGAACCCTCTTGATTCTGTATTACCACCGGCTCATCACCTATCATAACCGCAACCACAGAGTTTGTGGTTCCCAAATCAATACCTATTACCTTCTCTGCCATATTCACACCTCCTCAATTGTTAGTATCTAATTTAAAAGTTTAGTACACTTTTGTCAAGTTTTTTATTATGACAAATATTAAAACTACAAAAGCCCGTTGTACGTAGCCCAGTTTTTTAACAGTTTAAGTCCCACTTTTTGGCTCTTTTCAGGGTGAAACTGAACCGCAAAGACATTTTCGTACTCTACGGAGGACACGAAGTAATCTCCATAGTCTGTCAGAGTAAGAATTACATTATCCCTCTTTGGCATCACCCTGTAAGAATGGACAAAGTAGACAAATTCGCCATCTTCTATTCCTTCTAAAATTGGGGAGTCTTTCCTCTTCCAGATCTGGTTCCAACCTATGTGGGGTATTTTTACGGTAGGCGGAAGAAGGATAACTTCTCCTTCTAAGAGCCCAAAACCTTTCTCTTCACCAAACTCGTAACTTCTCTCAAACAAAAGTTGAAGTCCTAAGCATATGCCTAAGAAGGGTTTTCCACTCTCTAAGTGTGAAAGAATTGTACCGTAGAGTCCCAATTTTTTCAAGTTGTATATAGCGTCTTTGAAAGCCCCCACACCAGGCAGGACAACCGCTTTTGACTTTTTTACGACCTCCGGATCGCTCGTCCTCAGAACTCTAAGACCTAAGCACTCAAGAGCCTTCTCTACGCTTCTTAAATTTCCCATTCCGTAATCTACGAGTGCAATCATATGATAAAATACTAATTCTGTGAGCCCTAAAAGTATAGTCCAATCTTTTAGTTTAAACTTAGGCTATCTGAATGGATACAACAAAGAAAAGTTCATAAAAGACCTAGTAGCCGGTCTTACGGTTGCAGCGGTCTTGGTTCCTCAGGCAAAAGCTTATGCCCTTTTAGCTGGAATGCCACCCATAAATGGTCTTTATGCATCGTTGCTTGCTCCCTTAGTGGCGGTTATCTTTGGAAGTTCAAGGTTTTTGGGGACGGGCCCAGTGGCTATGGTAGCAATACTGGTTACGTCCACCCTTTTACCTTTTGCCAAGCCTGGAACATCCGAATGGGTAGGGCTGGCAGGACTTTTAGCCCTTATGGTGGGCATAACTATTCTTTTGATAGGAATTTTTAGACTTGCCTTCATCCTTGATCTTATATCCCACAGCGTGATAGTTGGTTTTATCTCCGCTGGTGCGCTCGTGATTTCGGCAAATCAATTAGGTGGCGTCCTTGGTTTTAGCACCACAAAAAGCACTCAGATATTTTCCCTGTTAGCTGACATAGCCCAAAAGCTCCATCAAACAAATCCATACACAGTAATGGTGAGCATTTTGGCGTTTGTAATCATATATTTGTCAAGGAAAATACATCCCCTTATGCCCGGTGCTCTGATCGCGGTTGTGATAACCACGCTGATTTCCTACCTTTTGGACCTCAAGGGAAGATATGGAGTTTCTATTGTGGAGGATGTGCCAGCGGGTCTTCCACCCATAAGCTTACCTCCCATAGACCTACAAGTTCTATCCGCTCTATGGGGTGGTGCAATAGTGGTGGCTGCCATAGGCCTTTTGGAAGCCTTAGCTATAGCTAAAAAGTTTGCGGTAGAAAAGGGAGACAAGTGGGATCCAAACAAAGAGTTAGTAGGTCAAGGACTTTCAAATATAGTGGCAGGTTTTATGCAGGGATTTCCGATAAGCGGTTCTTTTTCACGTTCAGCTCTATACTACAGGCTTGAAACCGCTTCTCCCATAGCCCATGCTGTGGTAAGCTTGGTTATACTTATAACTCTTCTTTTCTTTGCGCCTCTGTTTTATTACCTGCCGAAGGCAACCCTCTCGGTCATAATACTAACCGCAGTTATTCCACTGGTTAAACCTCAAGAGATAAGACATCTTTACCACATAAACCCTATAGATGGTGTGGTGGCAGGGCTTACCTTTATAAGCGTTTTCATCATGGAGCTTTGGCAGGCTATACTTATGGGTGCCATCCTAGCCTTTGGGTCTTTTGTTTATAAGACCATGTATCCTCGCATAGTGGTAATTACGAGAAATCCCAAAACTCAAACCTTTGAGAATGCAGAGGCAGAGGGTCTTGTGGAATGTCCCCAAATCTTATACGTAAGACCTCAGATGTCTATATACTTTGGAAATGCAGAGTATGTTTCTAACTACATAGTAGAAAAAGTTCAAGAAAGAAAAGATAGAGGGCTGAAATTTGTATTCATAGACTTGGAAGCTTCCAACTACATGGATGCAGTGGGTGCGGAAAATTTCATAAGAATGCTACAAAGGATAAAGTCCATGGGCCTATCCCCTGCTCTTGGTAATATAAACCGAATTGTCATGCCTGTTTTAGAAAGGGCTGGTTTAAAAAAGGTTGTTCCAGAGGACATGATATTTGGTTCAAAGGGGCAGTCTTTGAAAATATTACTTGAAGAGATAGACCATCAATTTTGCGCTAAGGTCTGCCCTCATGTAGTTTTTAAAGAATGTGTAGAGTTTAAAAGCGGCGAAAAAAAACTTTCATCTTGGGAAGATTAAAGCTTGCTATAGGTCTATAACTTCACCATAAACCGGTAAGTAGGGCTTGAACCCCATGTATTAAGAAAACTTTTTTAGGTTTTTGTGTAAAGGAAAGCCATTCCAGAAGACCCTTTTGATCCGTATGGGAAGAAAAATGGGAAGAAAAGCCGTTTATGGTGTATATCCTTTATTCTTCTTCCAAGAGTGCC
>NZ_DAIQAX010000002.1:14608-71381 GCF_036781485.1 Thermocrinis sp. | reverse complement strand
AAGGATTTTCTTGTTGTCAACCTCTAACAAAAAACAGCTGCCAGTAACACCTTCGACCCCACCATAAAAACCTACTCTCATTTGTAAAGGCCTTTGCTAAGTATATAACTTTCTACACACGCAGGAACAAGCCAAGTTATACTTTTTCCTTCTTTAACCCTACGCCTTATTTCCGTAGAAGAAATATCAATTCTTCTTATACTGAGGATGATGTAATCTGTATCCTCTATTAGCTCTGGGAACCTCTCCTTTAGGTAAGCCTTTACCTCTTTCCCCTTTGACCCTCTGTCTACAATTATGAACCTTGCTAACTTTACCAAAGTGGCTGGATCTTTCCAGAGGTGTAGGTTTAGGACACTGTCCACGCCTACCAAAAAAGTAGGTTTGTCCTTAAGCTCTTGAAAAAGCTCCTTTGCTGTATCCACTGTGTAAGATATACCCTTTCTGTTTATTTCTATCGAGCTTACAGAAAAACCATTAACATTCTCTATGGCAAGCTTTAGCATATGAAGTCTTTCCTCTGGACTTGCTTTGTGAGGTTCTTTGAGTGGTGCTTGGTAAGCAGGGACAAAGACCACCTCTTGCACTTTTAGCTCTTCCAGGACGTCCCTTGCCACTAAAAGATGTCCCAGATGAACTGGGTCAAAGCTTCCGCCAAAGAAGACTTTCATCTTTCCTCTTCCCTCGACCTAAGCACAAGCTTTATCGGAGAGTACTTTATATCTAAGTATTCCCTAAGCTTTCTCTCAAAGAATCTTTTGTAATTGCTCTTCCAGCCCTCTGGATAGTTCGTGTATAAAACTACGGTGGGAGGTTTTGTTGTTTCTTGATAGGCATAGTAGATCTTTACCTCCTTACCTTGATAACTTGGAGGGGCTTTTTCAGAGATAATCTTTTCGACTGCTCTATTTATGAACGAAGTTTTGTGCTGCTTGCAGTAATCTCTATAGACCAACAGGGCGCTTTCTAGCAACCGCTCTATCCCTTTGCGCTCCGTTGCCACTGTAAGCACCACTGGCGCATAATCCAAAAAGTAAAGTCTTTGTCTTATGTAAGCCTCTGCTTCTTTTTCTTTTAGATTAGTAAGGTCAAACTTGTTTCCTACTATTACGCATCCTTTGTATCTTCTTTCTACCAAGCTACCTATCTTTTGATCCTGATGAGTTACACCCTCCGATAGATCCACCACTAAGCACACTACATCAGACATTTCAATAGCCTTTATGGATCTTCCCACTGAGAAAAACTCTATGCCATATTCCACCTTTGAAGGTCTTCTTATTCCGGCGGTATCAACCAATATCAAAGACTCTCCCTCGTACTCAAAAAATATCTCTACGGCGTCCCTTGTGGTTCCAGCTATAGGGGAAACGATGACTCTGTCACTGCGGAGTATAGCATTTACCAAGGAAGACTTTCCAACGTTAGGCCTACCTACAAAGGATAGCCTTATACCTTCTTGTGGTATAACCTCTTTACTTTCTGCAACATGAGAGAAAACATCATCCAAAAGTTCTACTATACCTTTACCGTGTTGGGCTGATACTGGATAAACCTTTTCAAAACCTAAAGTGAAGAAATCATACAAGTTTGATTGTGCGACTTTTGTATCCATTTTATTCACAACTAAAAAGACCTTTTCTTTGTATGGATAAAGTAGTTTTGCCACCGACTGGTCCGCAGAGGTAATACCCTCTTTGCCATCAACTACAAAAAGAATGGCATCCGCTTCTTCTAAAAGTTTTTGTACTCGTTTTTTTATCTCCTTAGTTATGTATTCTTCACTTTCAACAAGACCTCCTGTATCTACCATCTTAAATTTTCTTCCCCTCCATTCTCCCACCGATTCTACAGCATCCCGCGTAACACCTGGCATATTATGAACTATGCTTATCCTTTTGCCCACAATACGGTTGAACAGTGTTGATTTTCCTACGTTTGGCCTTCCTACTATAACTAGTTTCACTTTTTAACTATATCTATTATAGCCATATCTGGTGGAGCAAATAGTCTCATGGGTGGTCCTCCCGTGCCTACCCCCTTGCTAACAAAAAGATGGCTTCCCTTTCCCAAATACACCCATCCTGCGTTTGCTTCAAAAAGCTTGGGAATTATAAACTTCCCTACTGGATAATAAACTCCCCCATGTGTATGTCCAGAAAGCATCAGGTCAAACATTCCCACAGCTCTTTTGTCCAACCTTGGTTTATGCTTTAGGAATAGCACAAATTTATCCCTTGTTGCATTTTTGATTAGGTCATACTCATTTATCGGACCTACGCAAGCATTGAAGAATCTACAGTCATCGTCATCCACGCCTGCCAACAGCATAAAGCCTAAATCTATTACCTCTCCCCTTAAAAGTTTAAACCCTGCAGACTGGGTAAACTCCACCGCTTGATCCACACCTCTGTAATACTCATGATTGCCAAGGACTGCAAACTTTCCCATAGAGGGATTGATATGCGCCAAGGCAAGCGCCAACCCGTCCTTCCTTTTCATATTTCCATCAACTAAATCTCCAGTGGATACCAGGATATCAGGTTTGTAGGTTTCATATACTCCTTTTATCAATTCTATCTTGTCCATGCCCATAACTGGTCCGAGATGAACGTCGGATATGTGCATTATTCTTACTCGTTCCAACGGAAGCTTCTGGGTTTCAAACTTAAAGTGATAGACCACTGGGTTCAAAGTTTCGTAATAGCTGTAAGCGGACAAGCTGAAGGATAGGATCAAGGCGATGGCGAGGGTTGTTTTTCTGGAAGGCTTGGGCAGAGGATTTATGCCAAAAACTCTGTGAGAGAATTTAACAAACAAGGCATAAAGGTCAAATAGAAGAAAGGAAAAGATCAAATATACCAAAAAGCCCATGTATAATAGGGCAAACAAACCCGCAAAGTAACTCAATTTAGGAGACAAATTAGCATCCGCATACCTCATAAGTAAAGGAGAAAGGTAGCCCAAAAGGATTATAGGAAGGAAAATTGGACGTTTTAGCTTTAAAAATACATAGAGGTTCATAAGAAAGTAAATTCCTAAGAAGGTTAAAATAAACCAACTCATAACGCTTCTAATTTATAACCCACACCTCTGATAGTTTTTATCCATTCGCCCTCTTTGCCTAACTTTTCCCTTAGGTTTTTTACATGAACGTCTATGGTTCTGTCGTAAACTTCTTTTTTTAGCACTTCTTCCAAAAGATACTCCCTACTTACAGGCTTTTGGTAATTTTCCAACAGAGTTTTTAAAATAAGAAACTCTGTTTTTGTTAAGTTAATCCTTTCGCTTCCTCTTCTGACTTCCATCTTTTCTAAATCTATGCTAAGACTTCCCAGATTGACAATTCCTCCACCTTTTAGTGTTCCGTATCTTTTTAAAACTGCCTTTACACGAGCCAAGAACTCCTTTATGGAGAAGGGTTTGGTTATGTAATCGTCCGCACCAAGCTCAAAGCCCTTTAGCTTGTCCTCTTCCATAGTTTTTGCAGTAAGAAAGATTATGGGCACATCCTTTGTATAAGGTAAAGATTTTAGAGAACTTGCCACTCTAAAACCGTCCAAAGAAGGAACCATTATATCCAAAACGAACAGATCTGGTCTTTCATCTTTTACCTTCTCTAACAGATCAATTCCTTTACTGAAACAGAGAACATTAAAGCCTTCCTTTTGAAGGTGATAGGCTATGAGTTCAGAAAGGTCTGTGTCATCCTCAAGCAGGAAAATCCTCATGCTTTAGGCTTGATCTTTACTACCACCTCGTCTGGGTTTATAGCTTCACCCACCTGAGCAAGCACCTCTTCCACGATCCCATCTATGGGTGAGTGGATTTCATTTTCCATCTTCATAGCCTCCACAACAAACAGAACGTCCCCTTCCTTTACCTCATCTCCAGGTTTGACCTTTATATTCACTATCCTACCGGATATAGGTGAAGCAACATCTCCCAGTCCTATGGGTTTGGACCTTTTGGGTTTTATTTCTGTACCAAGTGTGGAAATATCTCCGCTTACCACGTCGCTTGGCTTCATCTCCCTTATTGGTTTTAACAGCACCTCTTCCAACCTTCCGTCTAACCTTATAAAGAAAGTTTTTCCTTCCTGAGTGGGCTCTCCTCTTCCTGCTATTTGCACATGATACTGCTCTCCATGAACTGTGATCATGAACTCAACGGGAATGTTTTCCCTCTTTTCCTCTACCATTTCCTGCTCGGGTATGTAAGGCTCACCCCTTTCTCTCCACTCAAAAAACTCCTTTGCCACTAATGGAAACAGAGCGTAAGAAAGAATATCTTCCTCACTCTTTGCTCCAGCTTTTGTTGCCTCCTCTTTTACTTTATCCAACTCCGGCTCTAAAAGGTCTGCAGGTCTGATGTGATAGACGGGTTTTTCGTCTCCAAGGATTTTTTTGATGATTTCCTCCTTTATGGGTGCTGGTGGCCTACCGTATAGACCCTTTACGTAATCTTTAACTTCCTTTGTAACCACCTTATACCTCTCGCCGTGAAGCACGTTTAAAAAGGCTTGGGATCCCACTATCTGACTAGTAGGGGTTACCAAAGGTGGATAGCCAAGGTCTTCTCTGACCCTTATTACCTCTTCTAAAACTTCTTGTAGTCTTTCTTCCATACCCTGCTCTCTAAGTTGGCTTATAAAGTTGGTTATCATCCCACCGGGCACTTGATGCAGTAAAACTCCCACATCTGGATAGGGTGGTAGCACGTCGTATTTTTTATATTTTTTCCTTACATTTACAAAAAGGTCTCCTGCCCTTTGGTATAGCTTTTCATCCACATCCACTTTATATCCAAACTCCCTAAGGACGTATATCATCGTTTCTCCCGCTGGATGGGAAGTCTGAGAAGACAGGGAATAAAAGGCAGTATCTATCATGTCTGCACCAGCTTCTATACCTTTAAGTTGGGCCATCTCTGCCAAGTTTGCGGTGGTCTGAGTGTGAAGATGGACGGGGTATTTGGGAAATTCGGACTTTAACGCACTTACCAAGTCATAGCATACCTTTGGAGACAACAGACCCGCCTGATCTTTTATAGAAATAATATCTATTCCCATATCCACAAGCTCTCTTGCAACATTCACGTAATACTCCACATTGTGAACTGGACTTATGGTATAAGAGAGCACTCCCTTTACTATAGCCCCCACTTTCTTGGCAGTTTCTATCGCCTTTTTTAAGTTTCTGGTATCGTTAAGAGCATCAAATATCCTAAAGACCTCTATACCGTTATCGTAAGCCTTCTTAACAAACAGCTCCACCACATCGTCTGGATAGTGCCTGTAGCCAACTATATTTTGACCCCTAAGGAGCATTTCAAGTTTTGTGTTAGGTGTGCGCTCTTTGAACTTTCTTAAACGCTCCCAAGGGTCCTCTTTGAGGTACCTAAGACACACATCAAAGGTAGCCCCTCCCCAAACTTCCAAAGAGTAAAAGCCACACTTATCTAGGATCTCTATAACTTCAAGCATATCTTCTGTTCTCACCCTGGTGGCAAGCAGGGACTGGATACCATCTCTTAGAGATACATCTGTTATTTCTATTTTTCGCATCCTGAAAAAAAATTATAAATTAAACAGCTCTTCCAAAGCACTGGCAACCACCAAATATCCCTCCTCAGGCTTAACATCCAAAACAAACACTTTTTTAAACGGGATGAGCACTTTTCCACCATCTACTTCCAGATATAAGCTATCCTTTACTTCCACAACTCCGCTTACCTTTCCTAAGTATTTACCACTATCGCTCCTAACCTCTAAGCCTTCCAGTTCAAAAAAGTAATACTCTCCTTCTTTTCTCTTTGGGAGCTCCTCTGATGGAAGAAAAACCTTTGCACCTACTAATTTTTTTGCCTTTTCTTGGCTACTTATATCTTTTAACTTCAAAATGATCCACCTTTTACCGTGCACTTTTACTTTCTCAACTTCAAAAGGGATATAATCGCCACCCCTTTTTTTAAAGAATACTCTTCTTATATTCTTCCACTCCCTTTGGGGTAAGTATGCTTCCACCTTAAGATCTTGGTTCAAACCAAAGGTGTCTATCACCTTACCTACAACTACAAAATTTTCCATACTAAGCTTGCAACAGCTGTTAGTATTGATTAAATTATAGGACAATAAGCTTGTAAAGGAGTGCGATTATGTTAAAACCCTTAAAAATAGGAAAGATAGAGCTGGATGTTCCCATAATACAAGGTGGTATGGGAGTTGGTTTATCGTGGGAAAGGTTGGCGGGAGCTGTTGCAAGAGAAGGTGCGATGGGTGTTATATCTGCGGTTGGCACTGGATATAGATTTCCAGAATTAGTTAAAAGGGATAAATTTGGACGGCCCATAGGTTCAATATACACTCACAGCAAAGAAGCTCTTACATTGATGGTAAAGAGAGCCAAGGAAAGCTCCCAAGGCAAAGGTGCCATTGGTGTGAATATTCTTTACGCAATAACCGACTACGGCAGAGTGCTACAAGATGCAATAGAAGCTGGAGCTGATGCCATCATAACCGGTGCTGGATTACCTCTTAGAATGCCAGAGTACGCGCAAGGTGCAGATGTAGCTCTTATTCCCATAGTCTCTTCTGCAAGGGCTTTGAACTTAATATGCAGAACATGGGAAAAGAAATACAAAAGATTACCCGATGCGGTTATCTTAGAGGGGCCCAAATCTGGAGGACATCAGGGATTTAAATACGAAGAGTGCTTTATGCCAGAGTATCAATTGGAGAACCTTTTCCCTTCGGTGTTAGAAGAGAGTAAAAAATGGGGCGATATTCCCGTGATAGTGGCTGGTGGTGTTTGGAGTTATAAGGATATAGTATGGTATATGGAACGTGGGGCAAGCGGGGTGCAAATGGCAACGCGTTTTATCGCCACAGTGGAGTGTGATGCACCAGACATTTACAAAGAGATCATACTGAAAGCTGAGGAGGAAGACATAATTCTCTTTAAATCCCCGGTGGGTTATCCACTCAGGGTGGTAAAAACGCCTTTCATAGAGAGACTCTTGCTTGGATACAACGGTTGGAACGGGTGTATATCCCACTGTGTGATGCCTTGCAACAAAGGTGAAGAGGCAAAAAAGGTTGGCTTTTGTATAGCAGACAGGTTGGGCGCAGCATGGCTTGGGGATTACGAGGAGGGCATATTCATAAGCGGTGCCAATGGACATCTATTAAAAAAGCAAGGTATAATAACTGTAAGAGAATTAATAGAAATCCTTACTGGTAAAAGGGAAGATCCTGCATCGGTATAAGGATTATAATTACTAAAACTTTGGGTGAGAAATTAATTTAGAGCCAAAGTTTTGTAATAAAAACCTCTAACACCCAGCGGGATAAACAGAAATTCTTAAAAAAACAGGGATGCAGAAGATAAGGCGGCAGGGGTTTAACTTTGTGAGCGGATGGAGAAGGGGTATCACTTTGCTTGCTTGTTTGTATGCTTATGCAGTAGGCTACAGTTTATACAAAAAAATTATAATTATATTAAGCTGGAGTAAAGCTTAAGGGGGTCTAAGGTTGGATATAAAGTCCTGCCCACTGTATGAGAAACTCATTAAAAATGAGCCTCTGAATGAGTCTGAGTCTAAACTTCTGTTGGAGATTGTAAAAGAAGAGCTCAAGTTTTTATTGAAGAATAATATATTGCCAACTCCAAAAAACTACGAAAGATGGTTTTATATATTCTGTGCTTTAATTGCAAGTGGGCAAAAGTTAGAAGATGAAGCTATAATAAATATCTACAATACCTATAAAGAAGATGTGACAATTACGAACATAAAAATAGACATTAAACATACTATCCAAGCGTTAGGTGATATTGTTAATGAACTTCAAGGAACATTAAAAGAGAGCTACGAACATATTTCAATTAAGGAAGAGAAGTTGACAGAACTACAAGAAAAGAAAGAAACCAACCACTTTGTATCGTCAGTATTGTTAGATTTGCTGATGTACGTAAAAGACCTAAAGCAGCAAAATGAAAAATTCCTGAAGAGGATAGAGCAGCAGCAAAAAGTTATAAGTGAATTGAAAACTAAGCTTGAAATAGTTGAAGCTGAAGCAAATATAGATCCATTAACTAATTTGTTCAACAGACGATCTATAGAAAGATCTTTGGAAGAGTTTTTTAACCTTTGCAAAAAATCTCAGACCTCTTTTAGTATAGTAATGATAGACCTTGATAATTTTAAGCAAATAAATGACAATTACGGACATCATGTAGGTGATCTGGTCTTGGCAAAAGTGGCAAGAATTTTGAGAACCAGTATGCGGGCAAAGGACATAATAGGAAGGTGTGGAGGTGACGAGTTCATAGCTATTATGCCTAACACTAATATAGAACAAGCAACAGTCATAGTGCAGAGACTAAAGTCTAATTTAGAAAAAATGGAGATAATAGCAAAGGGTAAAAGATTTAAAGTATCCATAAGTGCGGGAGTTGTGGAGTGTAATCAGAGGTATAAGGATTGGCGTGATATGATAAAAGAAGTAGACGCCCTAATGTACAGAGACAAAAAGAAAAAGAATTAAACTAACTTAGAAATAGTCTTTTTATAAGCAAAGTAAAATATAGCTGCTCTTAGTGTGGTTTCTATACTCATAAAAACCCAGGGTACAAGGGGAGAAGGAAAAATTTTTAAAAAAATATATGATGGGATTATTCTGAAAAACCAGAAGGAGGTTATGTTAATTATAAGAGGGATTTGGGTTTTCCCCATGCCCTTTAAGGCTCCGGAGTATATGCTTGCATAAGCCATCTGAGGCTGGGACAGAGCTACAATTACCAGGTAATAAACTGCCAAATGTATGACCTCTTTGTCCTTCACGAGCAATTGCGAAAGCTTATCTGGGAATGCTATCAAAAAAACGCCAACCAGCCCCATTATAAAAGCGGTAAGGTGTGCGGTCGTAGATATTCCATATTTCAAACCTCTGTAGTTTTTAGCCCCAAAGTTCTGTCCAGATATCACCGTAGATGCAATCATAAAACCAAAGCCAATCATAAAAGATACACTTTCTACTCTAAGCCCCACTTGATGGGCTGCAAGAGCCTTATCTCCAAAGCTTGCTACCATACCAACGAATACATTAAAGGATAGACTGGTTATCCCTCTCTCCAACGCGGTAGGTGTGCCTATTCTGAGTATTCTAAAAAGAACCTCTTTCTCAAGACTAAACCGTATGGGAAAGGGTTTTTTATAGGATAGATAAAGATATAAGTAAGCTAAAAGTCCAAAGATTTCCGAGAAGGCTACGCCCCAGCCAGCCCCTTTCACTTCCAATTTCGGAAAACCAAATTTGCCGTAGATGAGCAGATAGGCAGAACTAATGTTTATAAAACTCATAAAGAGTGCTACTTTAAAAGGGCTTTTTGTATCTCCATAGCCATTGTAGGCGGCGTAAAATGTGTTTGTGATAAAACCAACGATGATAAACGTAAAAATGGGTTCTAAATATTCTGAAGATAGTTTGGCTACTTCCTCAGAAGCGCCAAACTTGACCATCAAAAAGGTTGTGAGATCTGTTCCAAAGAAGGTAAGGGGTAGGGCTATAAGGAATGATATGATCAAGCCCCATAGAAAGACGGGAGAGGGGTCTTTGCTCGCTCCGACCCTCTGAGCTACTAACACAGACGTACCAGTATAAGAGAGTGCCATAAGGGAGTATATAAACCACAGCATACTTGCGGAGTATCCCACACTGGCTACTGCGGTGGAAGAAATCCCAGACACTAAAACTATGGAAACCAAACTCTCTACTGTGTAAAGAAGGTTTGAAAGAATAATAGGTAGTGCAAGCTTTGTAACTTTTTTAGCTATTCTAGTCCTACTTTCTGAAGGATCTACAATAAGCTTATTACTCATATTTTAGTTCCTTCACAACCTCTAAACACTTCCTATAGCCAGCCTGATAAATTTCATCTATCTTCCACAAGTTATACAAACTATACTTTTCTAATTCTGGCACGATTAAGAGGTTGCATAATTCTCTCCTTTTCTCTGCGTTGGACCTGACGGCAAGCACAAAGCTCCTGAGTAGAATACTTATTATAGTTTTTGGTTTATCTATATTATCTGTGGGATTTACGTCCACACCTACCACCGGTATACCCCTTTCCAAAAAGGGTTCTACTGGCAGGTTATTAGTAATCCCTCCATCTACTAGTAGAAAATGTCTGTATCTGACAGGCTCAAAAATACCTGGCAAAGCACAACTTCCCAAAACGATTCTATAAAGATCACCTTCTGAAAAGTAAACGGTTTTTCCAGTAATTATGTCAAGAGCGCACACATGAAACTCTTTTTCCAAATCTTCTATCCTATCCACTTGCAAGTATTTTCTGAGAAACTTCTCTCCTTCCGAAAGAGAGAAAAAACCAAGCTTAGGTATCCTTGGTTTTATGTATTTAATCCACTCTTTAGCCTTTACTATCTCCAGCATCTCATCGGGTGTATAACCTGCGCAGTAGAATGCACCCACCAGAGCACCTGCGCTAACTCCGCTAACTCCGACTATCTCAAAACCAACCTCCTCCAAAGCCTTTATAACACCTATGTGGGCTACACCCCTTACTGCACCACCTGAAAGAACTAAGTTTATCTTCATAAAAGTTATAATTTTACCGAAACAATGATTATCCCAGAAGGAGAAAGATTTTTCAACTTTGAGGATTCTAAAAAACTCAAAGAGACCTTTGTAAAAGCCTGCCAACTTTTTGAAGATTACAAATTTATCCAGCTTCCTACTTTAGAGGTTTATTATCCAAAGGAGGCGGAGCTTTACAAACCCTTTCTGATAGACACTCAGTTTGATGGAAGTTATTTAGCTCTTAGATCCGATTGGACTATAAGCTTGATAAGGTATCTCAATAGCTTCAAAAAAGTTGATCTACCTCTAAAAGTTTTTTACTGGGGACCCGTCTTTACTCCAAAAGACTTAGAGAGGTTCCAAATGGGAGTAGAGTTGATAGGTTTTAGCTTTCCAGAGGGAGAGTATGAAGTCATAAGCAGGTTGGTGGAGTATCTTCTAAGTTTGGGACTGAAAGACCTATCCATTATACTGGGCCACATGGGCATAGTAGAAAGGCTTTGCAAGAGCGAGCAAAGCAAAGAAAGGCTGAGGAAAAAGAGCTTTTCTGGATTAGAGGAAGGGGACCCTTTGTATCACCTTCTGAGGGCTTACGGAGGGAGCGAAGTTTTGGACGAGTTTTCAAAAAAGTTTACTGAGTTTACCGCTGAATGTGAAGAGTTAAAGCGTTTGGGGGAGCTTTTAAAGGATTGCAAAGCTAAGGTTTTCTATGATCTTTCGGAAATTAGAAGGCAAGAATATTACACGGGTATAGTTTTTGAGATATTCCATCCAGGAGTGGGATACCCTATCGCTGGCGGCGGAAGGTATGATAATCTCTTTTTACAGTCTAAAGCCGTAGGTGGGGCGGTGTATCTTGAAGCCCTTTTGGACGTTTTATAATCTTTCTGTATGTTTTTAGAGTTTGAAAAAGAGCTGGCAGAGCTGAATCAAAAGATCGTACAACTTAAAAAACTTTATCAATTAGGGGAAAAAGACAAGGAAAGAGATCTTAGGAAACTTCAAAGGGAGTTTAGGAAAAAAAGTAAAGAAATATACTCAAAGCTTGATCCGTGGGAGAGGGTGCTGCTGGCAAGGCATCCACAGAGACCTCACACCTTAGACTACATAAAGCTCATCTTCAAAGACTTTATAGAACTGCACGGAGATAGAAAGTTTGGAGACGATAAGGCTATAGTGGCTGGCTTTGCCTATTTGGATGATATACCAGTAGCGATCATCGGACACGAAAAGGGAAGGACCACAAAGGAGAAAATGGAGAGAAACTTTGGCATGCCCCATCCGGAAGGCTACAGAAAAGCGGTAAGAATAGCCAAGCTTGCAGAGCATTACTGCTTGCCCGTTATTACCTTTATAGACACGCCAGGAGCTTACCCAGGTGTGGGTGCGGAAGAGAGGGGTCAGTCGGAAGCCATTGCGGATAGTCTTTACACCTTTGGATACCTAAAGGTCCCAGTGTTGGCAGTGGTTATAGGTGAAGGAGGTTCGGGAGGGGCTTTAGCTTTGGGTGTGGCAAACGTGGTTCTAATGCTTGAAAATGCCATATACTCTGTCATATCCCCAGAGGGTTGCGCTGCCATACTCTGGAAGGATCAGTCTAAGGTAAAGGAAGCTTCCAAAGCTCTGAAGCTAACCGCAAAAGACCTACTTGAGCTTGGTGTAATAGACGGAGTTATTCGGGAACCATTAGGTGGAGCCCATTGGGACTACGCAAGGATGGCAAGGCTTTTAAAACGATGTATAAAGGTTAATCTAAGAAGATTAATGGGTTTGAGCCAAGAGGAAATTGTAAGACACAGGATTGAGAAGTTTCGGAAAATTGGCTTTTTTGTGGAGCGATGAGGAACTTGATAATCCATGCCCATTTTTACCAACCTTACAGAGAAAATCCATACTTGGGCGAAATACCCATAGAGGACTCTGCCTTCCCTTTTGAGAATTGGAATGAAAGGATCTACAGGGAATGTTATCTGCCAGTAGCCTACGCCCATTACAGAGAGGAGGGTCTTACGAAGGACATAATAAACTGCTACCGTCACTTAAGCTTTAACATGGGATGGACCCTTTTGAGTTGGATAAAAAAGTATCACCCAGAGCTTATGGAAAAAATAAAAGAGGGGGCAGATCATAGTCTTGCCACATCCTTTAACCATACTATACTCCCCCTGGACCCTTTGGAGGACAAGCAGATACAGATATTCTGGGGCATAAGGACCTATGAGAAGTTTTTTGGTAGAAAACCTAAGGGGTTTTGGCTTCCAGAGCTGGCGGTGGATGAGGAAACCCTTGATCTTTTAAAAGAAAATGGCATAGAGTTTATTTTGCTCGCGTCCCACCAGGTTTCCGGTAAAGGAAATTACCTAAGGATTAACAATTTAGCAGTGTTTGTTTACGATGGGGAGCTTTCCCATGGTGTATCCTTTGGGGATTTACTCTGGGATGCGGAAAAGCTTTACAAAGCGATGATACACAAAGAGCCACCCGTTGTTATAGCTACAGACGGTGAAACCTTTGGCCATCACAAAAAGTTTGGAGAACTTGCCCTTGCTTACCTGTTTAAAAAACACTCAGAAAGCTTTACAACTTTGGAAGATTACTACAGATCTCACAAACCTACGGAAGAAGGCAAACTGGTCCCTTATACCTCCTGGAGCTGTCCTCATGGTGTGGAAAGATGGCGTTCAGACTGTGGATGCAGCACGGGAGGGCTGCCAGGCTGGCAACAAAAGTGGAGAAAGCCACTGAGGGAGGGACTGGAGGCAGTTAGGTATATGGTAAAAGAAAAGGCATACAGCATTTTGGAAAAGTACTTTAACGATCCCCAACTGGCAATTTTGTATTACATAGATGTATTACTTGAGGCTAATTCTAAGGAGGCAAAGGAAAATTATCTAAAAACCCACCTAAGGAAAAGTTTATCAGGGAGCGAGAGAATTAAGGTCTTTAAAGCGTTGTCTGCACTTACCTTTATGCAGTTTGCGTTTTCTTCCGACGGTTGGTTTTTTGCGGATATTTCTGGTATAGAAACGGTAAACAACCTCCTTTATGCCAAAAGGGCTATAGACTTGATGGATCTTAGGGAAGCGGAGGATGTTTTAACACAGTACTTAGCAGAGGCGCCCAGTAATCTTATAGAATACGGAAATGGTTTGGCTGTCTGGAACAAACTAGTCAAACCTAAGGTGTATAAACCAAGCGATATTGCTCACACAGCTCTCTTTCTTTATCTATCAGAAGCAAAGAAAGATAATCTTGGTTCTTGGAGTTTTAAAGTAAAAGAGAAAGGAGAAAGGTTTTTGGTTTACCTCAAAAACACTAACACGGAAGAAAGATTCTCATTTGAGTTTGGTTGGGACGAGCTCCACTTAGAAAAACTTCCTCCAAGCTACTTGAAAATGGTTCTAGAATCATGGATAAGGTCCTATGAAGACGCATACCTTAATTTTGTCTCTGATTATGCCTATCTTCTGGAAGAGATACTCTACTATGCTAAGTCTAAACATTTTTGGTCCTTAAAAGACGCTAAGACTCATCTTGAAACGCTTTACAAGTTAAAGCTGAAGAAAATGATAGAAAACAGAGACGTAAAAGGTATAAAACTTGTTATGCATAAAGCGGAGGAACTTGGTTTAGATTTGAGTATTCACGAATTAAAGCAGTCCTTTGTAAGGCTATGTATTGAAAAACTGGAGGAAGAGGAAGAACTTTTGGAACTAATAGAGCTTATAAAGAACTACAACAGAAAGGTAGGAAAATTTGAACTTATGATAGATCTTTGGGAGGTTCAGAACGCCCTTTGGGAAAGAAAAGAGAACATAAAAGACAGGAGAATTTTCAACGTCCTTAATCTTCAACCATATGCCACAGGATAACTAGCTCACCTTTTATTTCTCCTCTTCTGTTTAACTCGTCGAGCACTTCTACCACCCTTCCCCTTATATACTCCTCGTGGACCTTTGTGAGCTCCCTGGCTACGCACACGGTTGTATTGTCTCCATAAACCTCTTTAATATTTTCCAAGGTTTTTATTAGCCTATTGGGAGATTCAAAGGCAATTATGGTGCTCTCTTTGTAAGCCTTTAGCTCTTCTAAAAAGTTGGTTAATCCTTTTTTGGGTAGAAATCCTACGAAGGTAAAGCGATCGGTAGGCAGACCGGAACCTACCAAAGCGGCAATTACCGCACTTGGACCTGGGATTACTTCTACAGGTATGCCTTTTTCAATGCAAGCTCTTATGAGTTTGTAACCTGGGTCTGATATAGAAGGAGTGCCCGCGTCAGTAACCAAAGCTACATCTTCCTTTTCCAAAAGCTTGACTATCTTAGGCACCTGAACGCTCTCTTTTGGCTCATAATAAGAAAGCAGCTTTTTACCTTCTATCTTGTAGTGATTTAGTAGTATGGACGTTCTGCGCGTGTCCTCGCAGGCTATGAAATTTACAGACTGAAGAACTTCCAGAGCCCTTAGTGTTATGTCTTTCAAATTTCCAATAGGCGTGCCTACAACGTACAGTTTCCCCATTTTACTTCACCAAAAAGATAGGTATGTTTAAGTGGTGAATTACAAAACTTGTAACGCTTCCTAAGAAAAGCTCTTTCACCCTTCCCTTAGAGAACGCTCCCATAAACAACAAATCGATTTCCTCTCTCTTACAATATTCTACCAATTTTTCTTCTGGAATGCCCTGCACGGTTACGTATTGGACATCAACCCCCACCTCATCAGAAAGGTCCTTTTCTCCCACATGCACTGCATACACTTTACCTTCAAAAACCTTAGCCAAAGATTTTGCTATATCTAAGGCTTTTTTTGCCGAAGCGCTACCGTCGTATCCTACGCAGAGTTTTTTTATCTGCCTTTTCTCTTCCGGCACAACCAACACAGGACAGGGCGATCTTCTAATCACTATGTCAGTAGTTGAACCAAGTAAAAAGCCAGAGACGGGTTTGTGAGATTTTCTCCCTAACACTATCAGATCTTCTGGATCTGCTTGAGAAAGGATTATTTGATATGGTTTGCCCATGCTTTGGTAAGAAGACACCTTAACTCCTTTTTCCCGCCCCAGTGCTAAAAACTCATCCAAGAGCACGCTTGCCTGTTCTTCAAAAAAATCTTTTAACTTAGCAGATATACCCGCATAGTAGTTAAAACCTAAGACTCCAGCTATGTCTTCCAAAAAACCCTCCTCAAGAATACGCTCGTCTATGATGTGCATACCAACCACTGGTATGTCAAGCTTTTGGCCTATAGTAAAGGCGTAATCTGCTGCAGTCCAACTTGTTGGTGACCCATCCAAACCTACTAATATTCTCTTAAACATCTAAGTTCCTTACCTCTTTGGCATAGGCTTCTATGAATTCTCTTCTTGGTTCCACTTGTTCTCCCATAAGTATGCTAAAGATTCTGTCTGCCTCCGCTCCATCTTCTATGGATACCCTCAAAAGCCTTCTATTTTTAGGGTTCATAGTAGTTTCCCAAAGTTGTTCTGGGTTCATCTCTCCAAGACCTTTGTATCTCTGAATTTCAAAACTGGTTTTAGCAAGTTCTGTAATTGAATCAAGAATGCTATGCAGATTATTAACCACCTTACTCTTTTTCTCCACCCACACTTCCACCGGAAGCTTTAGACCTATGCCTTCCAAGATTTGTTTATACGTAATTGAAGACAGAAGATCTGCATCTACTATGATTTTTTTGCCCACACTCCTGTCGGTAAACACAAGCTCGTAGGCGCCTTCCTGCTGGTCGTATTTTGTGCTTATGTTATAGTTTTTCACGCAATCCTTCAAGTTGTTTAGCTTTGCCTCAAGATCCTTCTCTTGTCTTAGATCCTTTTCTGTAAGACGATGCCTTAGTATACATTCTATTATCTCCTCTCCTTTTTTTCTAACCAATATCCTATAACCTTCCTCTATCTCCTTTAGCTTTTTAAGAATGTCTATGAGCCTATCGCCTCTGTATTCTACACCATCTGCATCCTTTAAAAGACCTTCTTTTTTTATGTAGCCGTATAGAAAATTCTCTAACTCTCGGTCATCTTTAAGATAAAAAACCGACTTTCCTTTTTTGACTCTATAAAGAGGAGGTTGGGCTATGTATAAGTAGCCGTTCTCTATAAGCTTAGGAAGGTATCTGTAAAAGAAGGTCAAAAGTAAGGTCCTTATGTGAGAGCCATCCACATCTGCATCAGTCATAAGAATTATCTTGTGATACCTGAGCTTAGAAAGGTCCATCTCCTCCCCTATCCCTGAACCTAAGGAGCTGACTATAGCCTTTATCTCTTCGTTTGAAAATATCTTGTCAAGCCTTGCTTTTTCTACATTTAGAATTTTTCCTCTCAAAGGTAAGACAGCCTGAAATCTTCTGTCTCTTCCCTGCTTGGCAGACCCACCTGCCGATTCTCCCTCTACGATGAAGAGCTCGCATTTTTTCGGATCCTTTTCGGAACAGTCCGCAAGTTTTCCGGGTAGTGTGCTATCCTCAAGGGGTGACTTTCTTCTTACAAGCTCTTTAGCTTTCTTTGCCGCCTCTCTTGCTAAGGCTGCCTCAATGGCTTTTTCAACTATTAGCCTTAGGATGTCTCTTTTATCTTCAAAGTAAATGGAAAGATTTTCATAGACTATGGACTCTACTATGTTTTTAACGTTTTGATTTCCGAGCTTGGTTTTTGTCTGTCCTTCAAACTGTGGTTCTGGCACCTTGCAAGAAACCACCGCAACTAAACCTTCCCTTAGGTCCTCTCCCGTTATTGTTTCCTTAAGGTCCTTTTGTATTTTGAGGCTTGGCAGGGCTCTCATAACAGCCTTCGTAAGCCCGGATCTAAAGCCTGTAACGTGTGTGCCCCCTTCTACTGTTTTTATGTTATTTACAAAGCTTTCAACTATCTCCTTATAGTCCTTTGTGTAAGAGAAAGCTATATCAACTATAACACCATCTGCTTCCCCTTGAATTCTGACGATCTCTTCAAAAAGTGGCTCTCTACCTACTGAAAGATAGGATACGAGTTCTTCTATCCCTCTTGTAAAGTGATAAAGAAGTTCTTTGTTTATTCTTTCATCCTTTAGTAAAAACCTACAGTTGGGATTTAGATAAGCTAACTCTCTAACACGCTTTTCAACTATGTCGTACTTTATCTTTGTTGTTTCAAAAATCTCTGGGTCTGGTTTGAAGGTAACCTTTGTGCCTCTCTTGGTGGTTTTTCCTACCGGCAAAACTTCTGTTAATGGTTCTCCTCTTCTGTATTCTTGTCTGTATATAATACCATCCCTATATACTTCAACAACGAGCCACTCAGAAAGGGCATTAACCACCGACGCACCCACGCCGTGAAGGCCACCAGAGTACCTATAAACCTTCTTGTCAAACTTTCCCCCTGCTCCCAGCATAGTAAATACCATCTGAACTGCAGGAATACCAGTTTCGGGGTGGATATCCACAGGAATACCTCTTCCGTTATCCTCTACGGTTATGGAGTTATCGCTGTGTATTATTAAAGATATCTGGTCAGCATAGCCTGCCATATGTTCATCTACAGCGTTGTCCAGGATTTCCCATATCAGGTGATGCAGACCCCTCTCTCCCACATCCCCTATATACATAGAGGGTCTTGTTCTTACGTGCTCTAAACCGGTTATTGCTTTGATTGCTTCTGCTTTATATTCTTCGGAGAAAATTTCTTTATCGCTCATGCTGTGCTTTAAAACACCCCCGGCGGGATTTGAACCCGCGTTCTCCGCCTTGAAAGGGCGGTGTCCTGGACCTGGCTAGACGACGGGGGCTAACAACATTTTATTTTAGCATATATCTTATCAGCAGTCAAGCGTTTCTGGAGGCTGTTCGAAAAATCCTTTCAAAGTGCGGAGCAGGTTAGTTCCCTTAGAGGTTGGGGGGACGGCCCAATGAGGGATTTTTCGAACAACCTCCTGCCGGGAGTTTCCTGAAAACTAATTTATAATTTTCTCTAAGTTTTAATGAATTACTGGCGAGGAATTATTCACCACTATAGGGAATATTTGCCTGTCAGTGACAGGACGCCTGTAATAACTCTTTGTGAAGGAAACACTCCTCTGATAAAGGCAGATAACCTGGCTAAGGAAATCGGTTTTAAGGGAGAAATATACCTAAAGTACGAAGGGCTAAATCCCACTGGGTCTTTCAAGGACAGAGGTATGACCCTTGCCATATCAAAGGCTGTAGAAAGTGGGAAAAAGGCTGTTATATGCGCCTCTACTGGAAATACCTCTGCCTCTGCTGCCGCATACGCTGCCAAAGCTGGGCTAAAGGCCTACGTGCTTCTTCCAAAGGGTGCGGTGGCTCTTGGAAAACTCTCGCAGGCTGTTATCTACGGTGCGGAGGTTTTGGCAATTCAAGGAACTTTTGATGATGCTTTGGAAATAGTCAGGAAGTTAGGGGAGCTTCTTCCAGTAGAAGTGGTCAATTCGGTAAATCCGTACAGGATAGAGGGGCAAAAAACAGGTGCCTTTGAAGTGTGCGATGCGCTGGGATTTGTTCCAGATTATCACTTTATACCAGTGGGGAACGCAGGAAACATAACAGCCTATTGGAAAGGCTACAAAGAGTATTACGAAAGGGGAAAGATTGAAAAACTACCAAAGATGATGGGATGGCAAGCGGAGGGAGCGGCGCCCATAGTTAAAGGCTACCCTATAAAGAATCCTCAGACAATAGCCACTGCTATAAAGATAGGCAATCCTTACAGTTGGCAGTCTGCCCTTCAGGCTTCTAAGGAATCTGGGGGAATGATTGATGCAGTTAGCGATGATGAAATACTACATGCCTATAAGTTGGTGGCTTCTAAAGAAGGTATATTCTGCGAACCAGCATCCGCAGCTTCTGTGGCTGGACTTATAAAACTCTGTAGGGAAGGCTTCTTCCGCGGTGGTGAGGTGGTGGTCTGTACCCTTACCGGCAATGGGCTAAAGGACCCAGACACCGCCATGAAGGTATGCCTACAACCTAAGGTTTTACCACCAGTTTTAGAGGAGGTTCTAAAGGTTATACACGTATAGGGTAAGAACTTACCTCATAAGATATAATAGCAGTCTGTAATGCACAGATTTTTTATTCACAGACCAGTTACATCCTGGATGTTTATGTTTGCCTTCATCCTCTTAGGTCTTTATTCCCTCCGAAACATACCCATAGATAGACTGCCAGACGTGGATTTTCCCACAGTTAGCGTAGTTACCACCTATCCTGGTGCTGATCCTACGGTGGTAGATGTGAACGTAACCAGGGTTATAGAAGAGCAGATATCAACCATTAGCGGTATAGAGTCTATAGTTTCTCAGAGTTTCTCTGGCACATCCAGGATAACTATCACCTTCTCCCTTGAAAAGGATATAGACGTGGCAGCTCAGGAAGTCAGAGACGCGGTCCAGAGGGCTATGAGGAGACTCCCAGAGGGCGTGGATCCTCCCATAGTCAGAAAAGTGGACACATCTTTAGCACCCATACTGGCTATCCTTCTTCACTCAAAGACTGCGGACTATCAGACTTTGGCATACTGGGCTGACAAGATAATAAAGAGGGACTTTGAAAGGATAGATGGGGTCGGGCAGGTGGATTTGGGAGGATTCAGAGACAACGTAATGTGGATAAGGATAGATCCTGAGAAGCTATATTCAAGGAACTTAGCCATTCAGGAAGTTGTGGAAGCGGTTGTCAAAAATCACTTAGATTCACCTGCAGGTGCAATATACGGAAAGGAAAGAGACTACATAATCCGTTTTTACGGGAAGGCAAAGGACGCCAAGGAGCTGGAAAGTATTTTCATAAATCCCAACCTCAGACTTGGGGACATAGGCTACGCGGAGTTTGGGGAGGATGAAAAGAGGGGTATGGCAAGGTACATGGGAGAGCAAGCCATAGCTTTTGTGATTTACAAACAGTCTAAGACAAACACCGTCGCCACTGTGGATAGAGTAAAACAAAGAATGGAAGAGTGGAACAGACAGCTTCCACCTGGTATGAGGATGGACATAACCTTTGATGCCAGCGTGTTTGTCAAAGACAGTGTAAAAGCTGCGTTGGAGGAGATAATCATAGGAAGTCTATTAACTTCCTTAGTGGTTTACTTTTTCCTCGGTAGCGTGAAGCTTACCTTTGTTCCCGTCTTTGCCATACCTGTGGCTCTTTTGGGAACAGTTTTCTTTTTGTATCAGACAGACCAATCTTTGAACACCTTTACCCTTTTGGGTCTTGCTGTGGCGGTAGGCATAGTTATAGATGACGCTATAGTAGTCTTAGAGAGCATCTACAGAAGGCGAAAAGAGGAAAATCTACCTCCTTTAGAGGCAGCAGAAAGAGGCACAAGGGTGGTTATCTTTGCACTGCTTGCTTCAACGGCCTCTTTGATAATCGTATTTATACCGATCATATTCCTAAAGGGTGTGGTAGGCAAGCTCTTTGGGAGTTTTGCCCTGACGTTGGTGGTGGCTATAGCCCTTTCATACCTGGTTGCCATAAGTTTTACGCCTATGGCGGTTTCTAGGTTGGTAGATAAAGTGCCAGTAGAAAACCCTTTCACTAAAGTTTATGCAAAGTTTGAAGGCTACTTTGATAAAGCCCTTAGGTGGTCCTTGGACCACAAAGCTATTGTTATAGGCCTCTCTTTGGTCAGTGTGTTGGCTGGCTTTCAGCTCTTTAGGATGACCAAGAGAGAGTTCTTCCCACTGGTGGATGAGGGTAGGTTTTTGGTTAGGTTTGAAACACCGGTAGGATCGTCCTTTGAATTTACGGAGCAAAAGACGAAAGAGGTTGAGGAGATAATCAGAAAGAATCCATATGTAGACAGGTTTGGCTTAGCTATGGGTCAAGGAGTGGCAGGAAGGCCCACTGTAAACGGTGGTTTAGCCTTTGTTTATCTGGTGGAAAGGGGCAAAAGACCCCATCAAAGACAAGTTATGGAGATGTTAAGGAAAGAATTTGCAAAGTTAAGAGATGTAAAAGTTAGCGTAGAATCAGCGGGCATAATCGGTCCTGCTGGCGGAAGGCAGGTGGATATCCAGTATGTGATTAAAGGTCCAGACATAGAACAGCTTCAGAGTATATCAAACAAGCTTTTGGCGGAATTTAGGGGAAAACCTGGATACAGGGATGTGGATACGGACCTTAGGCTAAATGAGCCACAGGTGCATATAAAAGTTAACCGAGAGAGGCTTGCAGACCTTGGCATAAGTGTGGAGCAAGTGTCTATTACACTAAGGGTACTGTTTGGAAAGCTACAGATAGCAACCTACGAGCTTGGCTCAGAAAGCTACGACCTTTATATAAAGGCTATACCATCCTTTGTGCAGAACCTGGAGAATCTAAAAAAGGTTTATCTGAAAAGCCCCACAGGAGCCTTAGTGCCACTCACTGAGGTGGTGGAGATAGAACAGAGGACTGGATATCAGTACCTGAACAGATACAACAGGCAGTATGCTTTTTCCTTCTTTTCAAACCTATCTGGGGAAAAATCTCTGGCGGATGCAGTAAAGGATCTGGAGGATTGGTTTAAGAGTAATCTTCCTCCTGGCTACACTTACGAAGCCACAGGACAAGCTAAGGAATTTGCCAGAGCCTTTCAAGGCTTGGGCATGGCTTTAATAGCTGCTTTGGTTGGGGTTTATATGGTCCTTGCGTCCTTGTTTGAGAGCTACAGACATCCCTTTACCGTTTTGGTGATGGTGCCTTTGGCTGTAATGGGTGCCTTTGGGCTTTTGTGGCTAACAAACACTTCTTTGAGCGTCCCTTCTTACTTCGGAATAATACTGCTTGTGGGTATCATCGTCAGAGATGCGGTGCTTTTTATAGAGCGGATCATCCAGCTCAGAAAGGAGGGCCTTCCTACCAGAGAGGCTATACTTAACGCAAGAAGGGAAAGGTTAAGGCCTATACTTATGACAACAATAACCATAATATCGGCGTTAATTCCAGTAGCCCTTGGTCTTACTGCCGGCTCAGAGCTTAGAAAGCCTCTTGCCTTGGTGGTTATAGGTGGGATAATTACAGGACTACCTTTGAGTCTTTTCTTGCTTCCCGTGCTTTACGAAATCTTTGACAGGGTTGATTACTTCAGAAAGAAGGCTTTAACGAAGTCCTCGTAGTTCTTCTGATTTAACATTCTTCTGGCTCTTTGCATAACTTCCGAGGAAGCGCCTTTGGGAAGGTCGTAGGTCTTTAGCCAATTTAAAAACTCGTAGCGCGCCTTCATACTTGCACAGGCTACCTCTACTTTTTCTTCTGCCTTGTGTTCAAAGCTTGCCAAACTTCCGAAGGGATTTCGGTGAGAGTAAGCATCTACCGTTATCTTAGCCTGAGGATACTTTTTAAGAACCTCTTTTATAAGCTCTGAGTATCCCCAATCCAGTATGCGGTTAAGGTTTGGCTTTTCCCTGTAGATTTGGTTAAGTTCTTTTGGACTTAAGAGGATACATCTAAACTCCACCAAATTTTCCAACGCCTGAACCTTCCTAAGGAGCTCCTCGTCTTTGATTTTTTTGGAATCTTTTGGTGACAAGCTTAGGACTTTCTCAAAGTTTTCCGGTCTTAAGATGCAACAGCACAGCACCAATGGACCAAAAACGTCCCCTTTCCCCGCCTCATCACATCCAACAACCACATGCTCCAGTTTTATCAAGCCTAAAATCTCTTCTTTTAACCTCTCCGCCTCCTTACCTTGAATAAGAAGAATACCAGAAGCGTAGAAGTTTACGAAGTTATTCTTTCCGTCTGTCATTGATAGGATTGTATTAGCTACATCCCTTTTACAAAAGCCCTTTGACAAGAGAAAACTCACGACCAAATCCCAATACTCTTTTGGAAGCTTTAGGCTGACCTGAGCTTTGCTTGAAGACACGGCAGTAGTATTATAGTCTTCCCATTGCGTTCTGCTTCTTTCCGTAATACCTTCCACCCAGAGTTGTGTAGTTTAGTATCTTTTTTTGATTTCTGATACCTTTTAAGTCTTCTGGAGAGGTTAGCTTTCTTTCCCTACGTCTTCTTATAATCTCCTTTGCAGATGATAGTCTGCGGTGTTTAGTTCTATGGGGAAAAGGTCCCAGTTTAGAAGAGCCCAAGCCTCCTAAGACACTAAAGTAAACTCTGCTCAGCCTGTATTTCTTATGAAGAAAATGGACTACGTTTATTATCTCCTCGTCTTTTTCTCCATCAACACCTGTAATTCTGAAGAAGCCTAAGGTGTATGTAGCCCTTAAAATCGTATTTTTCTTCCGCATTTCCAAATATGCCAGAGGATAAGAATAGACCTTTCACTAAGCCCTTTCTGTAGAGTTCTATAAAACTTTTTGCCAGCTGTTCTGGCGGTATGTAAATCCTAGGAGTATGTTCCCTATCCCTCCTAAAGACGCAGTAAAGACAGTTTTTATCGCACATAGTAGTTTGCATAACTTTAAGTATAGGAACCCTCCCCTTAGGTGTGGAGGCCATGTAGATACATCTTTCCAAGTCCACATCCCCATCCCTTTCAAAGGTCGACAACCAAGATGTTAGAACGCGCAATTGAAATTTCACGCTAAACTTCTCAATCTGTTCTTTATCTGAAAACAGAATTATAATTTTATTTCTAACATGCTACCTGTTGAGATTGAACAAAGATTAGAAGCGTATGCAAATTATTTCCCAAAAAGGGAACAGGCTATACTGCTTTGTCTGCATGAAGTACAAGATTTTTATGGGAATATTCCTTCTTTTGCCTTAGAGAGAATAGCTCAGATCTTGAACCTTCCACTGAACCACGTGGAGAATGTGGTGTCTTTCTACGACATGTTTGACAGAGGCCAGCCTGCCAAACACAGAATAAGGGTCTGCGTTAGTATAGTTTGCAATCTGATGGAGAAGAAGAAGCTTTTGGACGCTATAAGGAAATACTTAGGAATAGGCGTGGGAGAGGTTAGCAAGGATGGTAAGTTTAAACTCATAGCCGTTCAGTGCTTAGGTGCCTGTTCTGAAGCACCAGTTTTCATGGTGGATAACGACACTTACAAATTTGAAAGCGAGGAGAAGCTCTATGAGATCCTATCCAAATACACCTAACATTTATGCAGAAACGACTTTAAACCTACTTCTTAGAAGAGCCAAAAAGCCAAAAGTCCATACCATAGAGGATTACCTAAAGGATGGGGGATACCAAGCATTAGAAAAAGCTCTTAATATGAGTCCAGAGGAGATAATAGATTGGGTGGATAAAAGCCAACTCAGAGGCAGAGGTGGTGCAGGTTTTCCCACGGGTAAAAAGTGGAAGTTTGCTGTCCAGAATCCAGCGCCTAGGTATTTAATATGCAACGCAGACGAATCTGAACCGGGCACCTTCAAAGACAGAATACTCATAGAGAGAGATCCCCATCTGCTCATAGAGGGTATGATAATATCCGCATACGCTATAGGTGCAAACCAGGCTTTCATATACATAAGGGGTGAATATCCTGCGGGATATTACATACTCAGGGACGCCATAGAAGAAGCAAAGGCTAAGGGCTTTTTGGGTAAAAACATACTAAACTCTGGCTTTGACCTTGAAATATACGTAGCAAGGGGTGCGGGTGCTTACATCTGTGGGGAGGAAAGTGCTTTGATAGAGTCTTTGGAAGGGAAGAGGGGTTTTCCCAGGATAAAGCCACCCTATCCAGTCCAGTATGGACTCTTTGGAAGACCCACAGTAGTCAATAACGTAGAAACTCTTTGCAACATACCGTTGATAGTCAGCATGGGCTGGGAAGAATACAGATACATAGGACCGAGTGACTATCCGGGACCAAAGCTCTTTCCGGTTAGCGGAAAGGTTAAAAAGCCCGGCGTTTACGAGCTTCCTATGAACACCACCCTTAGGGAGGTTATATACAAGTATGCTGGCGGAACCATAGGAAACAAAAAGGTTAAGGCTGTGTTTTCTGGAGCCTTAGATTGTTTTTCTGCCGAGGAGCTGGATACACCCATGGACTACTCTCCCTTTGGTTTTGGTGGCACTGGAACAGTTATAGTACTAACTGAAGAGGATGATATAGTCAGGGCATGCTTGGACATAGCCGAATTTTACGCTCACGAAAGCTGTGGTCAATGCACCCCATGCAGGGTAGGAACACATGAACAGGTTTATCTCTTAAAAAAGATCGTTGAAGGGAAAGCTGTAGAAAGGGATTGGGAAGGGTTTAATTTTGTAAATCAGCACATACAGCCAACATCTATATGCGGTTTGGGTGCGGTGGCAGGCAGGCTCATCAGACAAGCTATGCAAAAGTTTCCCAAAGATTGGGAAAATTACCTTAGCAAGCTAAAAAAAGAGGAGGTTGTTTATGGAACATCTTAAAAAGACAGATCCAGAGATTTACAGGGTTGTGGTAAAGGAATACGAAAGACAGTTCTACCATCTGGAGATGATAGCTTCAGAGAACTTCACATCCCTCGCAGTTATGGAAGCTCAAGGGTCTGTTCTGACGAACAAGTACGCGGAAGGATTGCCCGGTAAAAGATACTACGGCGGTTGTGAATGGGTGGACGAGGCGGAAAGGTTGGCTATAGAGAGAGTTAAAAAACTTTACGGTGCAGAGCATGCCAACGTCCAACCCCACTCTGGAAGTCAGGCAAACATGGCAGTTTACATGGCTGTTCTCAAACCAGGGGATACTATCCTTGGAATGGACTTAGCTCACGGCGGACACCTCACCCACGGGGTTAAGGTAAACTTTTCAGGAAAGCTCTATAATGCCATATACTACGGCGTAAACCCAGAGACAGAGCTCATAGACTACGATCAGGTCTACAGGCTTGCAAAAGAGTATAAGCCTAAGATGATCGTGGGGGGTGCGTCAGCTTATCCGAGGGTAATAGACTGGGAAAAGCTTGCGGAGATAGCTCAAGAGGTGGGAGCGTACCTGATGGTCGATATGGCCCACTAT
Organism: Thermocrinis sp.; assembly: GCF_036781485.1. Lineage (NCBI taxonomy): Bacteria > Pseudomonadati > Aquificota > Aquificia > Aquificales > Aquificaceae > Thermocrinis > Thermocrinis sp. Next base: position 44,861 of record NZ_DAIQAX010000002.1, on the reverse strand, counting down.
TCTGGGCTTATTGCAGGTGGGGTTTATCCAAACCCAGTCCCTTATGCCCACTTTGTAACATCCACCACCCACAAAACTTTAAGAGGTCCAAGAAGTGGGTTTATACTCTGTAGGCAGGAGTTTGCAAAGGAGATAGACAAGTCAGTATTCCCAGGCATCCAAGGTGGTCCATTAATGCACGTGATCGCAGCAAAGGCGGTAGCTTTTAAAGAAGCTATGACGGAAGAATTTAAAGCCTATGCCAGACAGGTGGTTCTAAACGCAAAGGCACTGGCAGAAGAATTGCAAAGGGAGGGATTTAAAATAGTTACAGGGGGAACAGATAGCCATATAGTGCTTGTGGATTTAAGAAACACCGGACTTACGGGCAAACAGGTGGAAGATGCCTTAGGAAAAGCTAACATAACTGTAAATAAAAACGCAGTTCCCTTTGATCCACTACCACCCACAAAAACGAGCGGTATAAGGTTGGGCACTGCAGCTTTAACCACGAGGGGTATGAAGGAAGAGGAGATGAAGCTCATAGCAAGGCTCATATCTCAGGTTGTAAAAAACTTGGAAGATGAAAGTGTTATAGAAAGGGTTAAGAGCCAAGTTTTAGAGCTCTGCGAGCAATATCCTTTGTATCCAGAATTAAGAGAAGATCTCCATGAGTTTTTTAATAACAAAACAGCCCATCTTTGACAAAAAGGGCAATATAGTAGCATACGAGGTATACCTTAAGAAGTTCCTTATAACAGAGCCGCTTACATAATAATAGAAATTCTAATGGAGCATGGTGTTAATAAAATAGGTGAAGGCAAGAGAATCATGTTAAATGTATCCATAGACTCTCTTCTTAATAAAGCTCTTGAAAATCTGCCCCCAGAAAAGCTGATATTTGAGCTGGTACCATCTCAGATACAAATAGGATCTGTTGTTATAAACCAGGCGCTTAAAAGCGCACAGAAATTTAAAGAAGCCGGAATACTGGTAGCTGCATCCTACGATATTCTTTTGAAAGACTCCTATCAACAATTTGTTGAAGAAGCCTTTCTTATAACCGTAGATTTTCGCCATCTGACTGATCCAAAGGTGACAAGCTTAAAGGCTAAAGGCAAAAAACTGCTAATTACAAAAATAGAAAATGAGAAAGAGTACAGTAAAGCGCTTGAAATTGGAGATTTTTTTCAAGGCAATTACTTAGAGTCGCCTTATGTTTTAAAAGAATTCGAAATAGCGCCCTATTTGAAAAATACTTTAGTAAGACTAATAGCTATGCTACTCTTTTTACTTGCCATGAATGATTACATAATCGCAGAAAACCCTAACCTTTGGAAGAAAGCTCTAACAAGGGCTTTCTTGGCAAGCGAGATGGCAAGGCGTATAATACCAGATTTAGAAAGTGCAGCCTACCTCATGGGACTTTTCTCGCTTATAGATGAAATTTTGAGAATTGATAAGATAAGGTTTCTGAAGGAAGTTAATATAGATAAGGTAATATTGGATGGATATACTGGTAAACATAAAAAACTAAGGGAGTTACTTGATTTTGCTTCTCAGCTGGAGGAAAAGTATTCAATTATTCAATCTTCGGAAGATCATTACGACTCTCCTATGCTAACCAACATAGAAAAGGTCAGTGGGATACATAGATTGGAACTTCTTCAGATGACAAGGGATGCTTACGAGAAAGCAGAATATGTTTTAAACCTTTAAAGGCATAAATTAATAAACTTATGAGAACGATTTTTAACAAAGAGCTAATAGAGAAGTATGATAAACCTGGACCAAGATACACAAGCTATCCGCCTGCCACAGAGTTTAACGCTGGGGTTGGAAAAGAGGATTATAAGAAAAAACTGCTGGAGAGCAATGGCAAGAAAAGACCGCTTTCTATTTACGTGCACATTCCCTTCTGCGAGAGTGCTTGCTGGTTTTGTGGTTGCAACGTGATCATATCCCATAGGAAAGATGTATCCAGAAGATACTTAAATTACGTATATAAAGAGATAGATCTCGTCAGTCAGTATCTTGACTTATCTAGACCTGTGGTCCAGCTTCATTGGGGCGGTGGCACTCCAAACTTTTTGACCAACGATGAAATGAGGGAGCTATACACTAAGCTAAGTCAGGCCTTCCTTATAGATAAAGAGGGTGAGATAAGCATAGAAATAGACCCGAGGTATCTTTCTGAAGGTCAGTTAGAGACAATAAAAGAGTTGGGTTTTAACAGAGTAAGCATGGGACTGCAAGACTTGGACGAAGATGTGCAAAGGGCAATAAACAGAATACAGCCAGAATCTCTGATGAGAGATGTTATGAAGAGATTAAGAGATCTTGGCTTTAAAAGCATAAACATAGACCTCATATACGGACTTCCTTATCAAACACCAGAAAAGTTTAAAAGGACCATAGAGAAAACCATAGAGCTTGACCCAGACAGAGTGGCAGTTTATAACTTTGCCTACGTGCCCTGGCTAAAGCCCCTGCAAAGGAAAATAGACCCAAATACCTTACCCCCTCCAGAAGACAAACTGACCATATTAGAAATGACCATAGAACTCTTTCAGAAAGCAGGTTATCTATACATTGGTATGGATCATTTTGCAAAGCCGGAGGACGAACTATCCTTAGCCCAACAAAATGGAACCCTTTGGAGAAACTTTCAAGGATATACTACCAAAAAGGGCGTGGACCTAATTGGTATAGGTGCCACATCCATAGGCATGCTACACGATGCTTACTTTCAGAACTATAAAACAATAAGAGAATACTATTTAGCTTTGGATCAGGGGGACCTTCCCACCATGAGGGGGTACCTGTTAAACCAAGAGGATCTGATTAGAAGAGAGGTTATCATGGACCTTATGTGCAACTTCCGATGCGATTTTGATAAGATAGAAAAAACCTTTGGCATATCCTTTGAAGATCACTTTGAGGAGGAGCTTCTCAAGCTTAGGGATATGGAAAAGGACGGGCTTTTGGAGATTAAAGACAGATCCATAAGAGTATTGCCGGTGGGACGCCTTTTAATAAGAAACATAGCCATGGTCTTTGATCAATACTTACCAAAGAAGAAAGAATTTAGCTTTTCCAGAACAATATGAATCTTTTGTCCATCCAAAACATAAGCAAGGCATACAGGTTGTATGTGGGTCCTTTTAAAACCAAAGATTTTTTCGCCCTCAGGGATGTTAGTTTACAAGTTAAAGCTGGAGAAATATTGGCTTTGGTGGGAGAGTCTGGCTCTGGAAAAACTACTTTGGGAAAGCTCGTTTTAAGGTTGGAAAAACCCACGAAAGGTAAAATTCTTTTTGATGGTGTAGAAATTTCAAACTTTGGCAAGGAGTACACACGCTACGTTTCTGTGGTCTTTCAAGATCCAGCTTCTTCTTTAAATCCACGTATGAGTGTAAAAGAAACATTGGAGGAACCTTTAATAGTTCATGGATACAAAGGAAGAGGGGAAAGAATTCTAAATGTTCTTTTAGAGGCTGGTTTAAGTGAAGAGTATCTACACAGGAAAACCTATCAATTGTCTGGGGGTCAAAAGCAAAGAGTTGCCATAGCAAGGGCTACTGTGTTGGGACCAAAGCTTTTAGTGGCTGATGAACCAACTGCTTCTTTAGATGCAAGTCTCAGAAGAGGTATTCTCGAGCTCTTTTTAAAGCTGAAGCTGAAGGGTGTGTCTGTCCTTTTGATAACGCACGATATAAGGTCTGTGGAGTACGTTGCAGATAGAGTGGCAGTCCTGTATAAAGGCAGACTTTTAGAGTTGGGGACAAAGGAGCAGGTTTTGAAAACACCTCTACATCCATATACTAAGTATCTTATACAGAACATACCCGCAGAGCATCCTTCCCAGAGAAAAACTATACAAGCTTTTGAATTGGAAACTCATACAGAAGAGGCTTGTCCCTTTTATCCTCTGTGCGAGCATAGGATGGAAGAATGCAGGACAGAACTAAAGGAGGCATTCATAGATGGAAGGCTCGTTCTTTGTAATATATACTGAGCTGGCTCTGTTTATATTCCTTTTATATCTTTCTGGTTTCTTTTCCTCGTCAGAGGTGGTCTTTTTTGGTGCTAATCGGTATCTTCTGAAGAAATACTCCGGAAACAGACTCTATAACTTAGCAAATAAACTTCTTTCAAAACCTCGCGAAGTTTTGCTATCTATCCTTATAGGAAATGAAGTAGTCAATGTGCTCCTTTCAGCTTATGGAACAAAGTTATTCGTATCGCGCTTTGGAGAGGGTGGAGCTACCCTTTCTGCGTTGCTTGTAAGTTTTCTGATATTTATCTTTGGTGAAGTTTTACCAAAAAACATAGTTTTACACTTTGCCACACGTTTATCCTTGTTTTATTCAGTACCTTTCTACTTAATACATACCTTACTTTATCCTCTGAGAGTTCTATTCAGTAGGTCAGTCCGTAATCTTTTACCTATGACCGATGGAGACGAGGGTGTGGATAAAGAAAGTGTCTTTTGGGATATATTTGACATGGGTTATGGAAAGGGATTGTTCAGTGAAGAAGAAAAAAAGATGGTAGAAAAGGCTATGTCTATAAAAGAAACTACAGCTAAGGAGATTATGACGCCAAGACCAGACCTTTTCCTATTGGACGAAGAAAAAACTGTGCAAGAAGTATATCCAGAAATCATAGAAAGAAAGCACAGCAGAATTCCAGTGTATTCCCAAAGTCCGGACAACATCACCGGTATTGTTCTTGTAAAAGAACTTGTTCCTTTTGAAGAAAACCTAAACAAAAGGTTAAAAGAATTCAAAAAAGAACCGCTGATCGTTCCTGAGGTAATGACCTTGAGAGATTTAATAGTAGAGATGCGTATAAATAACTCTCAAATGGTTATCGTGGTGGGTGAGCACGGTGAGCTTGCCGGTATAATAACCATAGGAGATATACTTGAGTTTCTCTTTGAAGAATTCCCAGAGAGTTGGGAAGAGGACTTTCAGCAAGTTGGCAAGGGAGTTTATAAGATTTACGGTTGGGTCGATGTGGAAACTGTTTCCAAAAGGCTAGGGATTGAACTCCCAGAAGATTATGAATATGACACAATTGGGGGCTTTGTTATGAAAAACCTCGCCAAAGTTCCAGAAGAGGGGGATGAGTTTGAATACGGCGGATATAAATTCGTGGTAGATAAAATGGAAGGCAACAGGGTAATAAGTCTACTGGCATTAACTTTGGAAGAGCAAAGAGTTTAGTCCATTAAACTTACCTTCTCCCAGATTATGGGAATAAAACCTCTTTCCTTTGTCCATTTCTTTGCTTCTGGGTAGTTTACTACGTTTAAATACTTTACTCTTAAGGATAGGTTTTTTTCCGACTCTTTTTTCAATTCCGCAATTTTGCTGACGTATTCCTTAGCCACTTTTATAGAATAGGCGGAATAAAGAAGATTCAAAGCTATAAGCATGAGTGAGAAAATAATATACTTCATATCTTCACCCCCGCTCTTAGTTTAGCACTTCTGCTTGCTGGGTTTTGCATTACTTCCTCCCTTTTTGGAGTTATCGGCTTTTTTGTGAGTATCTTAAACTGATTGGAGTGTTCTTTGAAAAAATTTTTTACTATCCTATCTTCAAGGGAATGGAAGGATATAACTACTAACCTACCACCACTTCTTAAATAGGCTGGCACTTTTTCCAAAGCTATTTTTAAATGTTCCAACTCCCTATTTACCTCTATTCTTATAGCCTGAAACACTTTTGTGGCGGGATGGATTTTCCCACGCCTTTTCAAGACTGAAAGTACTATATCCGCAAGCTCTTTAGTAGTTTCTATGGGTTTTTTACTCCTCTGCAGGACTATAGCTTTGGCAATAGCTTTTGCTTTTTTTTCTTCCCCATACTCCCTTATTATTCTCTCCAATTCCTTTTCTGAATATCTGTTGATCACCTCATAGGCTGTTAGTCTATCCTCTGGATCCATTCTCATGTCCAACGGATCATCCCTATGGAAAGAAAAACCCCTTGGGCTTTTCAGCTGATACATGGATACACCCAGGTCAAACAAAAAACCATCAACCAATGTTATACCCTCCTCTTCTAAAACTAAGTCAAAATCGGAATAATTGGCTTTGTATAGGCTAAATCTTCTTTCAAACTCCTTTAGGTTTTCCTTTGCAATTTCTAAGGCAAAAGGATCCCTGTCTATACCTATGAGAAATGCCTGTGGGTTTTTCTGCAGTACTCTTTTTGCATGCCCCCCAAGCCCTACGGTGCAATCTACAAAGAGCTTTCCACCACCCCCCAAAAGCAAATCTGTAGCTTCTTCAAGAAGAACGGGTTTGTGCATACATATCCATCTGCTTTATAGGCATAAAGCTCTTTCTGTGTATTGGGGTCGGTTTATACTTTCCAAGCTTTTCGATGTGTTCCTTAGTTGGATAGCCTTTGTTTTTTTGAAAGTTAAATTGAGGGAAGAGCTGATGATAATGATCCATAATTTTGTCCCTTAGTACCTTTGCTACTACAGATGCACACGCACAGCTAAGACTCTTTTCATCCCCTTTTGTTAGAGGTATGCAGTTATAGTTTTCTAACCTAACATGGTCTGTGATCACTACATCAAACTTAGTTTTTAGATCCTGCAGAGCCCTTTCCATCGCCAATTTTGTAGCTTTTAGGATGTTTAGCCTATCAATTACCACGCTATCCACTACGGCTGTGCCTATAGCCAAAGCTATCTGCTTTATGTATTCGTACGCTTCTTCTCTCTCCTTCTTAGACATATTTTTTGAATCGCCCTTTAAGAAATTTTCTGTAAAAGGGGGAATAATTATCGCACAGGCGACTACAGGACCTGCCAGGGGACCCCTTCCTGCCTCGTCTACACCCGCCACTATTAGTCCTTTTTCCCATAAAGGAAGTTCCCAGTTTAGCATTATTTTTTCTTTATTTCCCAAGCTTTTATTTCCTTGACCTTACCAAGTGCCTCCTTACCCCTATACTTTCTAAGGAAGTAGAGCTTTGCCCTACGTACTTTACCGTACTTAACAAGCTCTATCTTCTCAATGTTAGAGCTGTAATATGGGAACGTTCTTTCAATACCTACACCATACGATTCTTTACGAACTGTAAAGGTCTTGCCCAGGCCGGACCCCCTTATTCTTATCACCACACCCTCAAAAGGCTGTATTCTCTCTTTATCCCCTTCAACTATTTTGTAGTAAACTCTGACTGTATTTCCTACCTTTAGCTCCGGATACTCTTTGGCTGGAGTGTATATTTTTTCTATCTCCTGTACTAAACTACTCATGGCTTTACCTCCGCGTTTGAAGATATTTATTATAACACAACCTAAGGTCTAAACTTGATAAAATGCTAAAACTTAGAAGGAGAGTTAAAGTGCGCCTAAAAAAGCGCTATGGACAGCATTTGTTAATTTCAGCAGGCGTGGCTAAGAAAATCTTGGACGTGGCGGAGTTGGGAGATGGAGATATAGTAGTAGAGATAGGTCCAGGTACTGGAAGCCTAACAAAAGAGATTTTAAAAACTCCTATCAAAGAACTCCACTGCATAGAAATAGACCCAGAGATGATCAGCGAATTAAAAAAGTTGGAAGATGAAAGGCTAAGGATCCATCAAGCGGACGCTTCAGAGTTCGATTACTGCGAACTTGGAAAGGAACTAATACTCTTGGGAAATCTACCCTACAACGTGGCAAGCCTTATAATTGAAAAAACAGTATTCTGTCACCATTGTGTAAAGCTGGCGGTCTTTATGGTCCAAAAGGAAGTTGCGGAGAAGCTCATAAAGTGCTCTTCTTGGCTTGGTTGTTTTGTAAATACTCTTTTCCAAACCAACTACGTTATGACAGTGCCACCCAGATTTTTCCTACCCCCACCAAAGGTTCAATCTGCGGTTATAAAGCTTGTCAGAAAGGAAAATAAAACAGAGATAGATCTAAAGAAATACAAAGCCTTTCTGACTACGCTCTTTTCCTTCAGAAGAAAAACTCTAAGGAATAAGTTTACGGAGGATCTGCTACAAAAAGCTTTAATAGATCCTCTAAAAAGGGTTGAAGAATTGTCCTTGGAAGAAATACAAAGACTGTTCTTTGTATATCAGCTGGAGGGAGCTTAGGGTCTTCTTGTGCCCCAAAATCCCTTTCCTTCTTGCATAGCTCTTTTTTGAGCTTTCAGAAGTCTCTCTTGATATTTTACGTTTGGCGGTATAGTGTAAACCTGTGCCATCCCTTCCATTACCAACAGTTCGTTAATCATTCTACCATCCTTTAGCCACACGTAAGCTAAGACCCTACCGTACCTATCTGTAGGTTGGACATCCTGTTCCAGATAGACTACCTCTCCCTTCGGCAACAACTTCTTTGTATATTCTTTAGCCTCTTCTCCCATCTTTATGATCTCTTCCCTACTCAATCCGGTCCTATCTACATCCTTTTCCAACTTAGGACTTTCCCTAGTTTCTGGAGTATCCACTCCTATCATCCTAACCTTTATCTCTTCTCCATTTTTTAAGGTGCATGTAAAAGTGTCTCCGTCTATAACCCTTACCACACGACAGGGTGTTTTGTTTTTAACTTCTCCCTTATCCGCTTGTACGTCTTTGCTGCATGAATAAGATAACAGTAAAAACAAAATGGAGAAAAATAAAAGCGCTCTCATCTGGCTTTGTCCAGCTTTGCTCAACAATTCACCCGGTATTCCCGAGTGATGCCCCCGCAAACAGAGCGGGAACTAACGAACTTGTCCGCTCCCCTACGCCAGCCACATCTCCTCAGAACTTGCCAAAGACTTTGACTGGTTTTACCCAGTCCCTGTTTTGGATTCCTTCCCTTGGCTCCCTCACGGAAACTTGGCTCGCTCTGAGGGTTTTTAACAAACATCATATTTTAGTATAACACAGCTTTGGGGTTATAATTAGATGGGATGGGGAAATCACCCTCTGAGAATTATTGGACAGAGCCCAAAATGCCCCAAAACCTCACTAAGGAAGAAAAAAGAGTTATTTTAGGTATCTCCTTTGCGGTAGCAACCAGGATGCTCGGGCTTTTTCTGTTATTGCCCGTTCTCTCTCCTTATCTTAAAAATCTTGAAGGTTCCACACCCTTTTTAATAGGTCTTGCCATAGGTATATACGGCTTTGCGCAGGCCATTTTGCAAATACCCTTTGGATATATTTCAGACAAAATCGGAAGAAAGCCAGTAATAGTTTTTGGGATGATAACTTACATCTTGGGGAGTTTGATTGGAGGGTTTGCCAAAGGTATATGGATAATGATTTTGGCAAGGTTCATTCAAGGTTTTGGTGCTGTCTCTTCTGCCATGACTGCCCTCTCTTCAGACTTGACCAGAGAGGAGGTAAGGACCCGCGCTTTTGCCATAATAGGATCCTCCATCAGTCTTGTCTTTACCTTTAGTGTGGTTTTTGCTCCAGTTATTGCAGGAATGGTCGGCGTGCCAGTCCTATTTTACCTTACCGCCTTTCTAAGTTTGCTGGCCACTCTATACTTAGCGTTTTTTATTCCAGAACCAAAAAATCACCACAGAGAGATAGAACCATCTTTGAAAAACTTCCTTATAGTATTAACAGATATAAACCAAATTTTTCTGAACCTTTCAGTAGCTGTTTTGCATGCTTTTTTGGTTGCGATCTTTACCACCATACCTTATAAGTTGGTATATGAATACAGCATACCTAAAATAGAGCACTGGAAAATCTACCTGCCAGCCTTAACACTGTCCTTAGCTCTAATGGCTCCAGCTGTTATCTTGGCAGAAAAGAACAAAAAATTCAGAGAAGTTTTTCTGGTTGGTGTAGCTCTAATAGGTTTGGGCTTTTTGGTTTATAAAATTTTAAACTCCCTTTATGGAGCGGTCTTTTTTCTTTTCCTATTTCTGATAGGCTTTCACTTTTTGGAACCCATAATCCCTTCCCTTCTTACCAAGCTAACCCACAGAGACTTAAGGGGTCTATCTTTGGGATTTTTCAACACTTCCCAATTTTTGGGGGCCTTTTTGGGAGGTTTGCTTGGCGGATTGGCTATAAGGCACGATACTTTTCTTCTTACGTCCTTCGGCGTGCTACTTTCAGTGCTTTGGTTTTTTGGTGTTTATTTGTGGTTTAAAAACCTAAGATTCTGAACCAGGAACGGATTCCTCTTCAGGGATTTTACTAACCAAGTAAATTAGCTCATAAAGCACCGCATTAAGGGGAAAGGTATATTCGTGGTAGTTTCTTTTTATTTTCAAGTAGTGTGTCTTTTTTCTTTGCCAAAGGTCAAGTTTGCTGTATGGCGTTTGAAAGGCTTCGCTTTGATAAAAGGATAGAGCAAGCACTGTAAATAGGAACAAACTCTTTTCCTCTGCATAAACTTCTTCCTTTTCCCAGCCCGGACCCTTGGTGGAAAAAACTTGGAGTGCGGAATGAAAGTAAAGTTCGTTATTTGCTAATTTAAATCTTTCAATGGCACCTGGTTCTGCAGGTTTTAGAGCCAAAGCGGCAGAATATCTGTCGTCCCTTATCTTTAGCTTTTCCTTTAATTTTTCAAATTCACTCGTGTATATAACAAAACAATCTTTTTGGGCTTTGTCCGACACATAAGCAGTAGGAAACTCTGCATACTCAACAAACAGACTCTTTGATCTTATCGATTGCGACTGTTCCGATAGATTTATGACCTCTTCAAGGTAAGACTCTTCCCAAGACCCTGCGGTTATAAAGCAAAACTTCGTCTGCTGGTCCTTTACCTTCTCCTCTAACCACTTTCTGAATCTCTGCTTTTCCGCATCCACACCGCTGGTAAGCAGTATGCGTTTGTCCAAGAGTTCAACCTTAGCATTATTTTCGTTTATATCTATCAAATACACTTCATAAAGAAAGTGCCTACTGCCCCTGCTCTCTTTATCCCCTCTTTTGTAGCAAAAGCTTACCGACGGCTTTTCAAGAATTGCATAAATGTTAAGCTTGGAAGGAAGGTTAAAACCTTCAAACTCTAAATTTAGACTTTTGTAGTCCTTTAAAAGGCTTATAAAGAGATTTTTAAACAAGCCCGTCAGTTGTTTTGAATTAGCGCTTATTATCTCCTCTATTGTAGGTCTGTTTAGTGTTTGAACTGGTAGTCCAAAAAAGTCGTAGATAAAGCTAAAGTAATCCCAGAAGGAGTATCCTCCATTTTCTTGTCTAACATCCGTATCCAGCAGGATCAGAATGCTTACGATTTCTTTATTCTTCTTTCCGTAAGCCTCCCACAACTTTAACTTACAAGCAAAGTCCATAAGACTTAGAAGAAGCTCTACAGAGTCCTCGTGCCTGAGCTTTTCCATATCCTTGTTCTTTAGCTCGTTGAATTTGTATATGAGACGCTCTATAGGATACACTTTTTCAGCAAAGATTATTTTTGCGTTCCCTATATACTTTTCTAATGCATTTGCTACCTTTTCAAAACCTTTCATGAAATCTTTTACTTTGTCTTTTAGAGTGTCTTCGTAAAAAACAAAAAGTTTTATCGTATCGCATGGAGAATGGAATTCTCCGTAGCTGATCTTACCTTCTTCACTATTACTTTTGGCTACAAAAACAGAGAAAAAGTCTTTACTTTCTTTTTTGAGCACATCCTTTAAGAACTCCTTCCAGTCCTTCCTCAGCTCAAACAAAAAGTTCTCGTCTTCTAAGCGTTTTAAGAATTTCAAAAACTCTTCTTTACTTATTCCTTCCTTATTTTCCAAGTAATAGATAAAATCTTCCCAAGCGTTTTTGTCCAAAGTTTCCACTTCTTGTAAAAGCTCTTCTGCCTTTTTCTTTTTTTGAAACAGCCTTGCTCTACTCAGAAGTAAGCTGTCTCCAAAACTCTTAAAGTCAAAACTTGCTATGTATCCAAAAAGTTTTAAAATTGAAGGGGGAATAGCTGTGCCCTCAGGGTATAGTTCAGAAATTACTTTTCCAACACGCCTGACCCGAGCAAGGTATTCTTTCACTCGCTGATCCTTCGTCAAGCTTTCCCAAACGCGCACAACTTCTTTTCTTGCATAAAATAGTTTTTCTCTATCCACAGTTCCACCCTCTACCCCTAAAAGCTTTAAAAACACAAGCCCAGCCCTATTGTCTATTTTTGATGTATCTACTACTCTACCAGAAACAAGGTTTATTTTTTCGTTTTTTCTAAACCTATAAAACCTCAGTTTATTCTCTCTATCCCAGCTCTTTTTCCAAATTACCTTGTCTTTATCGTACAATGCCCTCCCTTTTAGACGGTAATCTGGGTACCTCAGGACATTGTCTAATTCTTTCTTAAGGTTTTCTTGTTTTTCCCTGTTTATCAGTTTGTGTAAGATTATGGAAAAGTTTTTGATGTATTCCTCACTTCCTGTCCAGAATAGTCCTCCGTAAATGAAATCTTTTGACAGCTCTTTAGCTTCAGAAAAGTAAGTCATACACTCTACTATCCCCTCACTCCTTATTTCAACCATTCAACAACCTCCTTATAAATTCTACAGGAAACTTAGCAAATCTGCCACTTAAAACCTCTTTATATGGATAATCTTCTCCCAAAGGTATGCACGCATATTCGTCTGGAATGTTTTCGCCTTTAAAACAATAAGTAGTAGGCCTTGTGCTTCCCAAAACCGTATCTGCCCCACCTCTTCCTACGGTTTTGCTTATTTCGAACCTTAGCTTTTCGTTTTTACGCAAAATGTGTTTGGTTAAAACATAAGAATATACAGGTATTAAAACTGGCATTTTGGTTTCGGTATCCAAAAAGTTCATTATGCGTTTTTTAGCAAGATCGGCTTTTTCTTCGTTGTGCTCTTTTAGAATGCCTTCCACCTTCTTAAACAGGTTGTATATGTTTCCTCTTAATCTATCCTCAAAGTAGGTCCTAACCTCTTGTCTTTCAAAAAGTATGTAAGGATGATAGTAGCTGTAGGAGTTTTTAAAGTCTATTTTTACCGCAGAGACCGACATTGCTTTGAGTATTAACTCGTATAACCTTTGTAAATTTTCTTCTTTTGTTAGTCTGCGGATGTTTTCTATGAAACTAAGGGTTTCTTCTATTTCTGCTATTGGGTTTGGTATGTATTGCGTTTTGTATTGCTTAGGGATGGGGATCAAAACCATCTTTTCACTTTCTGGACTTTTAACAAACTGTGCGATTATTGTAGATACCACATGATCAAGCTCAAGGATTTGCTCCAAAGCTTGTCTGTGGAGCAAGAGATTTATTAAATCCCTATCCACCTCTTCGTCTATGTATTCAAGGATACTGTCTGTTGCACTTTCCCAAAAATGGACTAAGTAAATTAGGTGGATTTTCTTATCTGATTTTTCCGTTATATCATCTCCCCTTGCCCTTGATATGGTTTGAATGAGCTCTACTAAATTACTTTCTATCCCCCAGCTGTGTATTATTACGTATATCTGATTTATTGGTTTGTGTTCTCTGGAAAGGTCTATACCTCTTGATAGCGTGGAAGTCGAAAGAAGCACGTCTTCGTCGCCTTTGTTTATTCTCTCCTGACTTTTGCGAGACTCTGCGGTAGCTATTAACGTTTTAAGACCCTCTTTTTCAAGCATCTCGTTTATTTTGTAAAGGATACTCTTATCTTGCACGTAAACAAAGGCTGTGCTGTTTTTGTCTGCGGTGCTTTTGATGTAATTGACTACTTCCTTGGCAACTTTTTCTTCCATTTCTCGTTTGTTTTTGACACTCAAAAGGTTTATAAACTTTCTTTTTAAGATTATTTTTGGAGAAGGGTATCCGTGTTTGGTATGCACATAAACCTTTATACCCTCGTGTTCAAAAATTTCGCTTTCCTTGTAATCACAAACAACTATAGCGTCTGGCATAACTTGGAATTCTTTATACTCTTCCAATAGCTTTTTCATAATAGAAGCGCTGTAGCCGTTAGCATCAAAGATGTATAACTTTGCTTTTCCTTGTGCCTTCTTTATTAATTTGAACATTTGTTCAATGGCAAAAAGCCCGTTGCTGTATCCTAAGAATTCGTCAAGAATTATGTGAAGGTTGTATTTATCTATTATTCTTGGAGTTATTAGATACTTCATGTGTTCTGCTGTGCTTTTGCCGTTTTCTGTGGTGGTCAGTGCTTGCTGGGTGCAAAGGGCCCATATAAACCTGTGTCCGTTTTCCGCGAGCATTTTAACTTGCTCCACGGTGCGCTTTATGATGCCTGGAGAAACTTGCGTATGTTTGAACGTATCTCCTATGTGTTCCACAAACTTAGAATTTTTGGTGTCCCTTTCTTCATATACCACAGCCACATTCTTAGCTTCCAGTTTTTCTTTCTCTCTGCTGAGAAGGACCTTTCTTGTTGCCATGTAAAACACTATGTGGTTTCCTTCCAGCTCTAAAATGGCGTCCCTGGTTTTGGACGTTTTCCCACTTCCAGCGGAGTGTAGAAGACACAAAGCTTTTACTCCGTCTTTTTCCTTTAAAAACTCCCTTATACGTTCTTCTACGTCCAACCTTGGGACTTCTTTATTGGTTGTTTCTATTTCATCTTCCTGAGACTCCAACTGCCTTATTTTTTCGTTTAGCTCTTCTATCTTTCTGAATGTTTCATTGTGAATTCTTTCAAATCTTACCGCTGATGGCTTTTCAAGGGCTGAGAAGCTCCAATCTTTTTCGCTGAATTTGTGGTAAATTTCTTTTATCTGTTCTCTGTATTGGTTTAGGTTTTCCCCTTTCCAGTAAAAGCGCGCACAAAAAGGCTCTGCTAAGGGATACAGCAAGAATACGTTTATTTCCGAAAGGTTTTTTTCTGGTTTTTCTTCACAAAGGTAATCCACCGCATAAGAGAGTGTTTGAAGAAAACCCTTGATTTCTGGATTTACGCTCTGAAGGTTCAGAAGTTTGTCTTCTAGCCTAATAAGACTGTCCAAAAAGCCTTCTAAACTCATTTCACCCAAAGACAGGTTTATGGGCACCCCCGGCGTTCTGAAAGGTATGTTTTCCTCCTGACCACTGAGAATATACTTAGCCTTGTGCTGTGCTCCTCCAAGTTTGAAATCCACAACATATAGAGCCGAACCGTCTATAAATATAAGGTCTGCATTTAGATACCTGCCCGCTTCAGCTTCTTCGCCTATGGCATACTTTATAAGGTGCGATTTTTCAAATTGCCCGCCAAAAAACAAACCTTCGTAAAAACCTGTTAAAAACAGAAAGTAGAGAAGTTTTTTATCCGTATAGTCACCAATTCCCAGCTCCCTAAGCTCTTCCAATCTATCTGGAACTATCTCTTCAAGCTCCATCCAAGCTCGGACCAAATCTTCCAAGACATATTCATACTTCTGAGCCACATAAAGAAAAACCCCTTTTTTCTTGAAGTCTTCGTAATCCACTATCTTATCTTTTAGAAATCCCAGCTTAAAGGCCCCCTCAAAAACGTATCCTAAAAACTGAGATTTTACGCTCCCCATTTTCAATAAAATTTTATAACCCTCCTACTTTCAAAGATCTGGCATTAAAATCTATTCTGAAATGAAACAAGTTATAGTCATACCATCAAGGCTCAGCTCCACTAGGCTTAGGGAAAAACCGCTCCAGCTTATAAAAGGCAAACCTTTGATAAGGTGGGTAGTGGAAGGATGTGTAAAAACAGGAAAAGAGGTTGTACTTGCCACAGACAGCGAAAGAATAGCCAAAGTAGTCCAAGATCTGCCCATCAGGATTGTTTTCACACCCTCAGAGCTCCCTTCTGGAAGTGATAGGGTAGCTTATGCCATAAAAGATATAGAGGCGGATTATGTGATTAACTACCAAGGTGATGAGCCTTTTGTTTATAAAGACGATGTGGAAAGCCTTCTTTCCGCTTTGGACGAATACCCTGTAGCTACCCTTGCTATACACGATCCGGATTCGTACACCAGTCCTTCTTGTGTGAAAGTAGTCTTGGACGAAAACCAAAGGGCTTTATACTTTTCCAGAAGCCCCATCCCTTACATGAAGGGAAATTCCTCTATCTATCCTCTAAAACACGTAGGTATTTACGCTTTTAGAAGAGAAGTTCTTATGGATTTTGTCAATTGGAAGCCATCCACTTTGGAAAGGCTTGAATCTTTGGAGCAACTTAGGCTATTGGAAAAGGGAGTTGATATAAAGGTCTTACTTAGCTCAAACTACTACCACGGCGTTGATACAGAAGAGGACCTAAAGCTCGTGGAAGAGAAGATTACTTTTTACCTTTAACGTACTGCTCCCAATTTTCTGGATTGAAGGGAGAGAGTTCTCTTAGCAACTTTACCGTCTTTGGAAACTCTTCTGCCACGTAATCCACGTCCTCCTCCGTGTTGTCCCTTCCAAAGCTGAAAACCAAAGAACCGTTGGCAACCTCCTTGGGCACGCCTATAGCAAAAAGCACGTGAGATTGCTTTAAGGCTAAGGATACGCAGGCAGACCCAGAAGCGGTTTCCACACCCATAAGGTCAAGCCTTAGGAGCATAGCCTCCCCTTCTATAAGATGGACAATCAAAGAAAGGTGATGTGGCAGCCTTTGGGTGGGATGTCCGGTAAATTCCACATAGTCAAGCTTTTCCTCTATGGCTTTTTTTAGTTTGTTTCTGTAATAGGAAAGTCTTGTCATTCTGTCTTCTAACTCTTTTTGAGTTAGCTCTGCCGCCGCGCCAAAACCCACTATACCAGGCACATTCTCCGTCCCCGCTCTAACTCCCCTTTCTTGTGTTCCACCTTCAATCAAAGGTCTAACTTTTACTCCTTTTCTTGTCCATAGAGCGCCTACCCCTTTTGGTCCATACATCAGGTGAGCTGTAAAGGATGCACAATCCACTCCCCAATCCTTAAGATCTACAGGATAGTGTCCCAGGGTAGGGCAAGCGTCCGTGTGGAATACAACCCTTGGGTTTTTCTCCTTAGCTGCTTTAACAAGCTCCTTTATGTTCTGTATTGTGCCTATCTCTCTGTTTGAGTGGCCTATGCTTACCAAAACGGTGTCCTCTCTTACCGCTTCCCTTACCTGATCCGGATGAATGATTCCATAGTGGTCTGGCTTTAGGTAGGTTACTTCCCAACCTTCCCTTTCCAAGCTCTTTAAGGGATGAAGTATGGAGTGATGCTCTATCTCCGTAGAGACTATGTGTCTTCCCCTTTTCTCATAAGCTTTTGCTATACCTTTTATAGCAAGATTGTTAGCTTCTATTCCCCCAGAAGTGAATATGATTTCCTCCGGAGAGTTGGCGCGTATTAAACTTGCTATCTTTTCTCTTGCTTCGTTTATGGCTTTTTTTGCCACTTGGCCAAAGCTGTGCAGAGAAGTGGGATTGCCAAAGTGTTCTCTAAAGTAAGGAAGCATAGCGTCCAGCACTTCTTGCGCCACTGGAGTAGTGGCTATATGGTCTAAATAAACAACTCTCTTTCCAAGTTTCTTTATAAACATTGCTTACCTCCTTTCTAATTCTTCCGCGATAATCTTTGCTATACTAAGGAAAGCTTTGGCAGACTGAGAATTGGCAGAGCTTTCCACTATTGGCACACCACTGTCTGAGGTTTCTGCAATTTCAGGCTCTATGGGAACAGAGCCAAGCACTTTGAGCCCATAAGCTTGAGCAAAAGCCAAAACTCTTCCTTTGCCAAATATGTAATACTTGTTGCCTGATTCTGGACAGACAAAGTATGCCATGTTCTCTATTACCCCAAGCACTGGGATACCAACTTCTTTAAACATCACCACCGCCTTCTTTACGTCCGCAAGGGCCACATCTTGAGGAGTGGTAACCACTATGGCACCGTCAATTTCCACTGTTTGAGCTAAAGTTAGCTGAACGTCTCCCGTACCTGGTGGTAGGTCCAAGACCAAGAAGTCCAAACTACCCCACTTTACGTCAAACAAAAACTGAGTCAGAGCCTTCATTAGCATTGGGCCACGCCATATAAGCGGCGTATCCTCGGAAGGAAGCAAAAAGCCCACAGACATTACCTTCATCCCAAAGGCTTCTGCAGGTATAATTCGGTTAAATTTATCCACTTCTACCCTTTGATTTTTTAGGCCCAGCATAGTTGGGATGCTCGGACCGTATATGTCTCCGTCCAAAAGACCCACTTTGTATCCAAGTTTGGATAAAGAGAGAGCGATGTTTGTAGCTACAGTAGATTTGCCCACCCCACCCTTTCCGCTACCAACCACTATTAAATGTTTAACCCCAGGAAGTCTGGTTCTATGAAAAGCGGGACTTTGAACAGGTTGTCCCATCTCAGTAAAGCTTATTTCAACGTCCTGCAGCCCTTCCACATCCTTTAAAACGCTCAAGGCCTTTTCCCTTATCTCCTTTTCCAAACTTTTGTTGGGCAGCATAAAAACCAACTCAAGCTTATCACCCACTAGCTTTATGTCCTTTACCAATTCGGAGAGTTTCTTGTTATTCACAGTTTGCTTTGCCAAAGAGTCCATTATTTCTTTTACTGCCATATTATACCTCCAAGAAAATAAATATAATTTATAGACAAACTTTCATTATGAGTTTTCTCAATGAGCTTTGGTAGGCTCAAGAGGTGGTATTACAGGAAAAAATATAGAGAAGCCTTTGAGAGGTTCAACTGGGATTTGGACTTAAAAAAAAGAGTAAAGGATAGTTGTTTTGTGGTTTTTGACACAGAAACGTCCCACACTGATTTCAAAACTGCCAAAGCCTTAAGTTTGGGTGCTTTTCGTTTGGAAGGCTTAAACCTAAAGCTTTCTGATCACATAAGCTTTAAGATAAAAAATCCTGTTCAGAGCTTGGAAAGCGTAAAGGTGCATGGTATATTACCTGACGAGCTAAAGGGGGGAATAGAGCCCAAACAAGCCTGTAAAGAGTTTATTGAATTCTCCCGGGGATGCTTGCTTGTAGGCTACTTTACACAGATAGATGTTTGGGTAATGAGGAACATAGTAAAAGAAGCATGCGGGGGAGTTTTCTATCCTTACTACATGGACATAGTGGATCTGCTGGAGGTTGAGAGTAAAATTCCTACCTTAGAGGAGCTTACCAAAAAACTAAACTTGCCCCTATCAAACCTTCACGATGCTTTGGAGGATGCTTACATGACTTCTTTGGTATTTCTTAAGCTGGTAAAAAAGCACGAAAACCTCCCATTAGGAAAGCTCCCACTCAGAGTGTGATGTTTATAATAATTCCTGTGAGGCTTCTTATATTAGCTTCTGAGTCAAAGAGGAGGGTGGAGATACTTAAAATGCTCGGGTATAGCTTCTTTGTTATACCATCTATGATAGAAGAGGGATACGAGCAAAATCCTCTGATAGCTGCCAGAAGACTAGCATACCAAAAGGCCTTTAAGGTATGGAAAGAGTATAAGTTTTCCACAGTCTTGGGTGCGGATACCGTAGTGGTATTAGGTGAAAAAATCCTTGGGAAACCGAAAGACGAAGAGCAAGCAAGAAATATGCTCATAAGTCTATCTGGCAGATGGCACAAGGTTATAACTGCGGTAGCCATTCTATCCCCCAAAGGAAAGGTTATCTTTCATGATACCGCGTGGGTTAAATTTAGAAAAATTGACGAGGAAGAGATTGATGAATACATTAAAACAAAAGAGCCGTTGGACAAGGCCGGTGCCTATGGAGTGCAAGGATTGGGTGCTAAGTTTGTGGAAAGGATCAAGGGGGACTTTTACACTGTTATGGGTCTTCCTGCATCCAAAACGGATAGCTTTCTTAAGTCTTTGCTTGATTAGCTTAAGCTCATGCGCCTTTGTATCAGCAAGCGTAGGCACAGATGGTTCAGGGGTAGAAATTGGTGGGGGTGTTCAGATAAAGCTTCAACACAGGAGGTGAAGGAGGATGAAGGACTGTATATTTTGTAAGATCGTCAGCAGAGAAATACCCTCTAAAGGCGTGTACGAAGATGATTGGGTGTATGCCTTCCACGACATAAACCCGGT
Source organism: Thermocrinis sp. (assembly GCF_036781485.1). Lineage (NCBI taxonomy): Bacteria > Pseudomonadati > Aquificota > Aquificia > Aquificales > Aquificaceae > Thermocrinis > Thermocrinis sp. Next base: position 24,974 of record NZ_DAIQAX010000002.1, on the reverse strand, counting down.
GGCTCCAGTTCATATACTAATAGTTCCCAAAAAACACATATTTGGTATTCAGTCTTTGGAGCAGGAAGATGAACAGTTAGTAGGACACATGTTTTACGTAGCGAGAAAGATAGGGGAAAGTTTAAACTTGTCCTCTCCGGACAGCACAAAAGGTGGTTATAGATTGGTCTTTAACGTCGGTGAGCACGCAGGTCAGAGCGTGTTTCATCTGCATCTTCACCTAATAGGTGGAAGATCTATGAGCTGGCCCCCTGGCTAATGCCCTTCTTGCTCTATAGCTTTCTGTTAAACAAAGGACTTGAAAGAAGGGAAGCACAGGAGAGGTTTTTTGATATTGTATCCCATACCATAGAAAATGGCGGGATAAGCATAATTCAGGCACCAACAGGCACCGGCAAAACTTATGGCTACCTTATACCCATATTGGAAAAAGGGCAAAAGGCTATAATATCTACCGGCACCAAGCTTTTGCAAGAGCAGTTAAGAAGGGATATTGAAACCTTAAAGGTTTATCACTCCTACTTAACCGGTGAGAGTGTAGATTACTTGATTCTGAAGGGAAAGAACAATTACCTCTGTCTTGATAGGTTCTACCAACAGCCACCAGACAAAAGACCTTCCCAGATAGAGGATCTTCTGGAGAGCGAGTGGGACGGGGATTGGGAATTCGTGCAGGTGGATGTAGAGCTTTGGAAAGATCTTTGCGTAGAGGATGATTACTGCACTTCACATTACAGAAGTATTTGCAAATACAGTGAAGAGTGCTACTACTGGAGTAAGTTGAAAAGGAGAGAAAAGAACGCAAGGATAATCGTAGTAAATCATGCCCTTTTGGCACTCAAGGAGTTTGAAAACCCAGAGGATAGGCTTTTGGTGATAGACGAAGCCCACGAGCTTGACAAATACGTAACCTCTTCCTTAACAGACGGTGTATCTACCTATACCCTAAGGGTGGAGATAATGGAAAGAATAGTCCAGTTTTTGCCAGATGCACAGGCGCGTGTAGAAGAATTCTTTGAGCGCCACTTTTCAGAGATGTTTGATGAGGAAACACAACAGAAACCACTTCAAAACTTAGCTCCATACTTAAAGGACTTTGAAGAGCTGATAATAAGACCGATAAGCACATACCACAAAAGAATAAAGGAAAAGCTCATATCAGAAATCGGAAACTACCTGACCTCCAAGCTGTGGATCAGTCTGAAGCTTAAGGATTACCTTCAGCGGTCCAGCCTCTTAAACTGGGAAGAATACTTCCAACTTAACGTAAGCTTTGATGAGCCCACAGAGGAAGAAGAGAGAGTTATAAAAAAGCTAAAAACTTATGAACTCTTGGAAAAGAAGATTCAAAGATTGAAGGACTTTTACAAGGTTATGAAATCGCCTCCCGCAGACGTGGGATTTTCCATCAGTAGAAAGTGGAGCAGTAGGCTTAAAGGCTTTAACTATAGGCTGGAGAGGTTCCCTGTCTTTCCCGCTGGATACTTTGACCTTAGCGGTTATAAGGGAGTGATCATAACCTCCGCTACAGTTGACCCAGAGGATCTTTACCAAACTATGGGTATAGTGGGGGAGTTTTACGACCTTCCCCACACATTCCCATATCACAGAGTGGAGTTTGTAGTTTATAACGCAAACCCAAAGGAGAAAGAAGAGTGGGAACTGTGTCTAAAACTTGCCTACAAAAAACTAAGAACTCTTCACGATAGAGTCTTAGCCCTGCTAACAAACAAGGAACAACTAAATCTTTTTAGAGACGAAGAAGGTATAGCTTTACAGGGGGAAGATAAATTGTCCCTTCTCGTTGAAGCTCTGAGAAAAGGAGAGATAAAGGCATTGGTTGGCTTAGACAGTCTTTGGTTTGGGATTGATGTTAAGGGGGAAAAGGGAATACTGATGGCTAAACTTCCCTTTGACAGCCCAGAGGATCCACTTACCTATCACAGAATAAGATACTTAAAAGAGATTGGGGAAGAGCCTTTTGAATATCAAAAGATGAAGGCGCTTATAAAGTTCAGGCAGGGGCTTGGAAGGATGATGAGAAGCTCTCAAGATTTTGGCACAATCATTCTGTGCGATAGAAGAATTTTCAAGTTCAAGGAGTTTAGGCAGGCAGTGGAGGATCTTGGGATGAAGATAAAATATATCAAACATGTTTAGAATTGTTTCTGTAATAGGATCCTCTCAGGCAAATGAGGAAGAATACCAAGTGGCATATCAGGTGGGTAGATTTTTAGCTAAAAAAGGTTTGGTAGTGGTCTGTGGTGGAAGGGGTGGTGTTATGGAGGCGGTTTGCAAAGGAGCAAAGGAGGAAGGGGGTTTAACTGTGGGAATAATGACTACCTACACAGGGGAAGAAGCAAACCCTTACGTGGATATTAGGATAAACACGGGTATGAACTGGAACAGAAACCCTATAGTTGTTGCTAGCGGGGAGTTTGTTATAGCCATAGGAGGACACTGGGGGACACTTTCTGAAATAGCCTACGCTCTTATACTTAATAAGAGGATCATAGGCTACAAAACATACAACATAGAAGGGGTGGAACAAACAGAAAGCTTAGAAGAACTATTAAACCGTATAGAGTCTATGCTTGCAAATCTGTAGAACTTGATTATCTTTCTCAATTAGGAGAGCGCTATGGAGAAGAGTGTGCTGATATTGGAGGATATGCTATTTAGAAGTCTTTCAAAAGAGATAGAGGAAAGATACAAAGAGGTGATTTCTCTATACAAGCACGATCCTGAAATTAAAAGCATAGCCAACACCATAAAGAGACTGTGCGATTACGTACTTGAAATTTACAAAAGCATTCCAGACCCAACAAAAAAACTCGATGATAATCTGTATTCAACCCTATACTACCTACTAAAGGACCTTGGTCTTACTTTGTATGATCTAACTATAGCGGAAGGTGAACAGCTCTATTATGTTATCTCCTCTGCCTATCAAAAGATAAGCGGTGCTAATGCCCTTCTTGAGAAGTTAGTTTGAGTATTTCATCTACTACAATCTCTGGCGGGATTTCTAAACATTCATAGGTCTTATACTTACACTCTCCCTTTCCGTGGAGTGTGCAGGGCTGACATGGTAAGTTTTTTATGATAACTTTTCCTTCTTCTGGAAAGAGGGAAAAACCAAGGGTAGGATGGGTTCCCCCGTATATTTGCACCGCTTTGGTTTTTACAGCCCTTGCAATGTGCAATAGTCCAGAATCATTCCCCACGAAAATCTTAGCAAGCTTTATAATCCCAGCTGTGTCTATTAAAGAAAGCTTTCCGCATAGGTTTTCTGCATCCTCTACACCATCACACTCTCCTTGGGCCCCAACAAAAACTACCCTAATGCCCTTTTTCCTTAACTTTTCCGCCACTTTTACGAAATATGGATATCTCTTCTTCTTATATCTAGCTCCTGAAGATATGGCTACAAAACCCTCTCCGTAAGTTTGCTTTAACCTGTTGAGCCTATCTTCAGACAGGACGATGGAAGGTCTATATCCCTTTTCTCCGATGGCTCTTAGGTAAGAATCTACCACGCTGTAGGGAGTTCTAAACGCTTTAAACTTAATAGCAAGCCTTCTTCTTATGCTCTCTTTTGAATAGCTTTTCCAGGTGCCACCCAGTATTAGCTTAAGCAAAAGAGTCTTTAGGTTTTTGTGCATGTCCAAATACAGGTCAAAACCTTTAAGCCTTTCTAAGTTTTTGAAAAGTTCATCCTTTCTTAGCTCTATCACTTCAACCCTGGGATCGTCCTTAAAGATTTCTCCATAAGGCGGATGTGTAAGCAAGTATGGTTTATAGCTTCTGTCTATAAGTGGCTGAAAAAGGCAAGAGGTAAGAACCACATCACCCAAAGAGGAAAACCTGATTATCAGTGCCTTTTTATCCACCGCTAACAGGGGGTATTACCGCTACCTTTTCTCCCCCTTTGAGTATGAAGTCTTCTCCAACATATTCGTAATCTACCGCAAAAAGGCAAACCTTTAAAACATCTTTTAGCTGGGGGTATAGCTCTGTAAGCTTTTTCCTGAGCTCCTTTACGCTTCCAACAAAATCTAAGTCTTCTTCTTGCTTTCTTATCTTCTCTTTTAAGATGGCAAAGTAAAGAAGTTTTACCATGTTCAGTCCACCCTTAGCACGCTCAGAAAAGCTTCCTGAGGAAGCTCTACCTTTCCAAATTGCTTTAGCCTCTTTTTGCCTTCCTTTTGTTTCTCTAAAAGTTTTTTCTTCCTAGTTATGTCCCCTCCGTAGCATTTGGCAGTTACGTTGGCACGCAGTGGTGGTATTCTTTCAGAAGCTATTATTTTACTGCCTATTCCTGCCTGCACTTTAATCTCAAAAAGCTGTCTTGGAATTACATCCTTTAGCTTTTCTACGATCTGCCGAGCCCTTCTGTAAGCCTTATCTCTGTGAACTATGAAAGAAAGGGCATCCACCGGCTCGTTGTTTATAAACACGTTTAACTTTACCAGATCTTCCTTTCTAAAACCTATAAACTCGTAGTCATAAGAAGCATATCCCTTAGAAAGGCTTTTTACTTTGTCGTGAAAATCAAGGAGTATTTCACTCAGTGGCATGTCATACTCCAGTATAGCCGTGTTTGGGTCTAAATACTTAAAGCTCTTTTGTACTCCTCTCTTTTCCTGACACAGGTTCATAATACTTCCTACGTATTCTTTCGGTGTGATTATGGTTATACTTACAAAGGGCTCCTCTATAGCTTCTATCAAGCCCCAGTTTTCCGGAAGTTCAGAGGGATTTTTTATCTCCTTCACTGTCCCGTTCTTAAGCCTAACCCTGTATACGACGCTTGGTGCGGTTGTAATCAAACCTACGCCGTATTCCCTCTCCAACCTTTCCTGCACGATCTCCATGTGCAAAAGTCCCAGAAAACCCACCCTAAAGCCCATACCTAAGGCTGGAGAACTCTCTGGTTCATAATACAGCGCAGCGTCGTTTATAGCGTACTTTTCCAAAGCATCCCTCAGCTCTTCAAAGGTGTATCCTTCAGAAGGATAAAGCCCCGCAAAGACCATAGGTTTTGCGGGCCTAAATCCTGGCACTGCCTCCTTTGCAGGTCTTTTTGCATCAGTTATCGTATCCCCCACTCTTATATCCCTCACATCCTTTATGGATGCTGCAATGTATCCTACCTCACCTGCAGACAACTTTTCAAACTTGGTCATTTTGGGCGTCTGCGCACCCACTTCTGTAACTTCAAACTCTTTGCCCGTTGAAAAAAGTCTTATCTTCGTGCCAGGCTTTACCTCTCCATCAAAAATTCTGACAAAGGCTACCGCTCCCCTGTAGGGATCATAGTAGGAGTCAAAAATAAGAGCCTTTAAAGGTGCCTGAGGATCACCCTTTGGAGGTGGAATGCGCTTTATTATTGCATCTAAGATCTCCTCTATACCTATGCCTTCCTTTGCAGAGGCAAGGATAACATCATTTGGGTCTAATCCTAATATTTCTTCTATTTGTTTTTTTACCCTCTCTGGCTGAGCTGCGGGAAGGTCTATTTTGTTTATAACTGGTATGATAACTAAATCTTGCTCCACAGCCTTCCAAAAGTTAGCTACCGTCTGGGCTTCTATGCCCTGAGTGGCATCTACCAAAAGCACCGCCCCTTCGCAAGCAGCTAAAGCACGAGAAACCTCATAAGAAAAATCCACATGCCCCGGCGTGTCTATAAGGTGAAGAACGTGTCCCTTGTATTCCATCCTAACCGCTTGAAGCTTTATTGTTATCCCCCTCTCCCTTTCTATCTCTAAGGTATCCAACATCTGTTCTTTTAGTTCCCTCCTTGAGACAGCACCCGTAAATTCCAACAGCCTGTCTGCCAAAGTGGATTTGCCGTGATCAACGTGGGCAATGATGGAGAAGTTCCTGATCTTATCCAGCATGAAGTTAAAAATTATACCAATTTGAGAGGAAAGGGCATAAAGTGGGGCATTTGCCCCACTTTTTTGTTAGTGTATTATGAATACCTTAACAGCTCTCTGATCAGAGTATTTTTTACCCAATAAATCTGCCACCTCTTTTCCGTAAGATGCTATCCTCATTTTGCCTATATCTACACCTTTTTGGGCTAAGTAGCTGGCAACCATCTGAGCTCTCCACATTGAGAGATTAAAGTTGTAGTTGGAGGGTCCTCTTTTGTCCGCAAACCCAACCACCAACACTTCCTTACCCGAGTCTTTTACTTTGCCAACTATCTCGTCTAATTTACTTGCCTCCGAAGGTTTTATGTTGAACTTGTTAAAATCAAAATACACGGTGCCTACCTCTTCCAATTGCCACTTGTAAGGTCCCACTTCGGGTTTAGGCACTTCCACTTTTCTTCCTTCCAATGCCCTTATTCTTCTCTCATGATCGTCTGCTATACCTTCAAGTTTCCCCACCCTTCTTTCTAAATCGCTAACTTTTCTGTTTGCTTCATTTACCAATCTAAGGGCTTCATCTGCGTTCTTCTTTGCCTCCATTATAGCTTTAAAGTATCCCTCATAGCACTTGTCCAGCATATACTTTGAATAAACCTCCTTTGGGCTACCGCATGGATCCAACGGCTTTTCTTGCTTGCTTTCAGCAAACACTACACCGCCCATTAGTAGTAGTGCTAAAGATACCTTTTTCATTTTCCTACCTCCTTATTACCAGATTATAACAAAATTTATGAAAATTTTGTGAAAATTTTTCAAGTCTTCGTCTTCAAAACTCAATCGTATTTTTCTTTTCTTATACTGTCCTTATCCACACCCAACCTTTCAAGAATGGAGCTCATATCATCAACGAAAGCTGGAGGACCGCACAGGTAATAAACTTTACCGCTTAGTTCTCCAACTTCCTTTTTTATCATGTCTTCGTTTATTCTTCCAGTATAACCATTCCAACCTTCAGGTGCGCCCCTTGTAAGAGTATGAACTATCTTGATGTTAGGAAGGCCTTTCATAGCCTCAAGCTCATCTCTGTATATGATCTCTTCGTAGTGGGTGTTTGAATAAAGAAGTGTAGCGGACACGTCAGAAAGGGAGGAATCTCTTATATACCTTAGCATGCACATAAGTGGCACTATACCACTACCTGCTCCTATGAGCACTATGTTTTTGGAAATTTCCGGTAGCCATACAAACTTTCCGTAAGGACCCTTTATTCTAAATCGGTCTCCTACTTTAACTTCCTGCGTAAGGATAACCGAAGCCTTTCCCTGGGGCGTGCGCTTTATGGTAAGCTCTAATAAATTTTTTTTAGCGGGAGAGTTGGCTATAGAATAGGCTCTCTTTAATATCTCCCCTGTAGGTGGATAGGGGACCTGAAGCATAACATACTGGCCTGGATAGAAGTTAAACTCTACATCGCTTATATCAAAAACAAGGGTTTTTGTGGTGGGCGTTTCAGTTTTGATTTCAACTATCGGTGCTTCAAACTCAACTATTGGAAGCTTCTCAAGTTCCATGGATGAAATTATATACTATCCATTAGTTTTAGCTTTTCCAATTCTATAGCCATTCCTAACTCTTTGCCCTTTAGACCTGCAAACTTTGACACATCCACCTTGACTTTACTGAGTTTTTCCATGTATAAAACTACTTTCTGTCTTACTCTCTCGTCAAGGGCAATAAGTAGGTAAAAAGGCTCAGGAAGCTTTTTTAGGACCAAGTAGATTTCGGAATTTTTGTTAGCTTGTTGGAGTTTTCTTATTATTTGAATGGCTTGAGTTTTGTATAGATTGTATAGCTCCCTCACCCAGCCTGGCGCACTCATTCCTACCAAAAAATGTTCCCCATTTACATCTTCCAAAAGTATTATTAGATATAACCAGCCGTATTCTATAGCTCTGTCTGCAAATTCTATATGATGCCATGAAACAATCTCCCTCAACTTTTCCAGCTTAGCCTCTAAGTTAGGTGTCCATTGGAAGCCTTCTATCAACTGTTCTAAGATCCCATACTCTCTATACAGCTTTAGAATGTTGAGAAGTTTCTCCTCTCTGAACACAAGCTTTAACTCGTTTAAAAGTCTGCCCTTTGACGCGTGCTTAATAACACCTAAGGCTAAAGCATTTTTTAAAGCCTTTTCAGTGCTTTTGGACAACTTGAAATCAAACCTACCTGCAAAGCGCAAGGCTCTGAGTATTCTAACAGGGTCCTCCACAAAGCTAAGGGGATGTAGTATTCTTATTAACTTATTCTTTAAGTCCCTTAGTCCTCCAAAGTAGTCTATGAGCGTTCCAAAGTCCTCTTCCATGACTGATATAGCCATAGCGTTTATGGTAAAGTCCCTTCTTAGAAGGTCCTCTTTTATGGAAGCTGGCTCCACTTCAGGATAGGCGCCGGGATGGGGATAGGTTTCCCTTCTTGTGGTGGCAAACTCAAGCTTAAAATCTCCCACTTTCAAGTGGGCCGTTCCAAATTGGGGAAAGGGATGGATATTTACACCGTAGAGCTGTGCCACCCTTTTGGCAGTTTCTAAGCCATTCCCTTCTATAACAAAGTCCAAGTCCCATATATTTTTTCCCATAAGTATGTCTCTGACAACTCCCCCTACAAGGTATCCTCTAAAGCCAAGCTCTTTACAAACTTCGCCTACCTTCTTTGCTATTTCTTCCACTTTTGAAGGAAGCTTTACCTTTTTATGCAAAGACTTTAAGGGCTGAGTTTGTCTTCTTATAGCCTGCATCAAGTCTAACCGGGTAACCACACCAACCAGCTTGCCATTTTCTAACACCGGTATTAACTTCTCACCAAAAGTAGAAAGGATCTTCTCCGCATCCCATATAAAATCTTCTGTGGAGAGAGTGTGAAAGTCAGACTGGATAAAGTCCTTTACTTGCCTTAAAGGAAAGAGCTTATGAACCTTTAGAAGCACTTTCTTATAAACTACACCCACCAATCTGCCCTTCTCGTCTACCACAGGAGCACCTGCATAGTTTCTTTTCGTGAGTTCAAAAAGAGCCTGCTCTACTGTAAGATCTTCTTTGACTGCAAAGGCTGGAGTGTTCATAACATCCTTTACCTTTATGGCAGGGTTTTCTCCTTTTAGCACCTGCACCAAGATGGTTTTGACTCTCTCTGCCTCCACGTTTTCTAACTTTACCGCACTGGCAAAGGAGTGACCTCCTCCTCCAAACACCTCCAAAACCTTTGAAGTGTCAAATTTATCTTTTAATCCTCTACCAAAAAGGTAAGTTTTGCTTCCCGCAGAGACTATGACAAAAAAGGCGTCTGAATCTTTTATGTCCTCTAACCTGTATATGACCTGCAAAAATTCGGGATTATAATCTTCGGACTTTAGAACAAAGATAGTTATCTTGGAACCATTTAAGAAAAGTTTTTCAACTGCAGTCAAACTTTTAGCTAAAAAATCTATCTCATCTCTACTTAAGCTTTCCCTAAGGTATTCTCTTATAGTCCTCAAAGAGGCACCCATTTTCAAAAGCCAAGCTAAAGCTAACGCATCTCTTTCTGTGGTTCCCTCATAAGTCAAACTACCCGTATCCTCGTATATGCCAAAGGCTAATATGGTTGCATCTTCTGGAGATATGCTTTTGTTTAACCTCTGAAGCTCTTCTACAATCAGCGTTGTTGCACTTCCAACCGTATCCACCTTACCTTTAAACCCTTTTGGAGCCTTGGGATGATGATCGTATATGTATATTTCCTCCAAACCTGGAAGTTTATAGTCTTCCACATTGTGAGAATCTACCAGGACGAGCTCAAACCTATCAGGGAGGTGGTCTAAAATCCTAAACTTATCCCTAAACCTTTTGAACACCTCGCTTGCCCTTCGGGACAGAAGGGAAGGTTTAAGCAGGTATGCGTCTTCATACAAAAGTAAGACCCCGTAAGCACTTGACAGGGCATCAAGGTCCGCACCTTCTTCTAAGATCACTACTTTCACAAGTATATTTTACTTTCCTTCAAGGAACAGTTCTTTCTCTATTTCAAAGTAAAGGTGATAGGCGTTTACGGAGTTGACCTGGAAAAAGACAGGAAGTTGGGAATAGGTGGGGTCTATGTTTAACATCTCCTGATTTGCCATAGAACGCACAGCCTCCACGTCCAAACCCTTCTCGTAAAGTTTTTTAACAACCTTCCTTATATCTTGGATGTATTTCTTGGTCATTAGCACCTGTTTTCTTATGTTCTCCTTTCCAATCAGAGGCTCGCCATGTCCGATCAAAAGTATCTCCGGCTCCAGCTCAAGGATCCTGTCCAGGCAGTCTATCCAAGTCTTTGAATTTCCAGAACCCAAGAAGGGTACCCTACCCCCAAAAACTATATCCCCTGAGATAAGGATCTTCCTTGAAGGTAGCCAAAGGACCATATCCCCATCTGTGTGGGCCTTGCACCAGTGATAAACCTCA